>JBAPSY010000171.1:0-1849 GCA_049281855.1 Anaerolineales bacterium | reverse complement strand
GGTCGAGGCTGAGCACGTTCATGTTGCCCGAGGTCGGCTCGATCACGCCATTGAGCAGGCGCACGGTGGTTGTCTTGCCAGCGCCGTTGTGTCCCAAAAAGCCGAAGATCTCTCCCGCATGCACTTCAAGCGACAGGTTGTCTACAGCAACGGTCTCCTTGAAATGGCGGGTGAGCTGGTTGATGGTGATAACTGAAGTATTCATTTCTTCCTCCTAGAACTCCTCGCCCTCGTTCGCTTCGAGGGCGAGGAGGATGAATAGAAAACGTCTTGTCAGGCCTACAACTCGACTTTCTGGAAGCGCCACAGCGCCACCAGGGTGAACAAGATGCTCAAGACTGCGGTGGAAATCAATTCCGAAACATATAATGCTGGTAAGGGTATTCCCTGCACTACGCCCAGAGCAACCCCCTCCATACCCAACGGCAAGACATACAAAATCTGGGGGATGAAATTTCTCAATATCATTCCGCCCCACAAGACTCCGAAGGCGATCCCCAGCACAGGCCCGCGGTTCTCAAACATCACGCCCAGCATTATCACCAGGCTTATATAGAAGAAAAGCGCCAGCCAGACCACCCCCGCCCCAGCCACGAAAGGCGCAAGGGCCGGCACCTTATGGGTCGCCAGGAAAATTTCGCCCAGGATGATCAACCCGGGAATAGCGACTATGAACACCAGCACGCCGATGGCATTCGACAGCAGCTTGGTCAGGATGAAAGCCTGGCGCGCCGCCGGCTTGGAGATGATCCAGGCCGCGGTTCCCGACTGCTTTTCCTGGATGATCTCATCCTGGGCAAGGATGATGGCGCCTATTGTACCGGTCATCACCAAAAAGCTGAAGAACTGAATCATAGCCCCAACTTCGGGTGGGGTTCCTACAAACACCTGCTCTTGAGTCGGTAACCCAGGCATGAGGGTATTCAGCACCGGTAGGACGAACAAAAAGAAGGCGATCAGGCCACCGAGGATGACCGACCAGATCAAAAGCTGCCATAGCCAGCGGCGGGTGCGAAACCATTCGCCCATCTCTTTGGCAAGCATATTACCGAAGCCGGCCAGCCAACCGCTGCTGCGTGCGGGCAGCAGTCCCTGGCGGGCGGCCAGGCGGAGATCGCGGGATACATGAGGATGTGTTTGAACGGTCATTTCGAATTCTCCTTTCCAACAAGTTCCAGGAATACGTCTTCCAGGTTATAGGTCTTGCGCCCGAAGTGCTTCACCGAGAGATTCCGGTCTTCGAGGATCAGCCGCTGGAGCTGGTCTTCGGCCGCGGCTTCATCGGTTACGCTGACCTGCCAACAGGTCAGGCCGTCATCCGCCGTCACACTCAGGTTTTGTACCCAAGATTGACTGACCACGCGCTCCCTGGCGCCAGCCAGTGCCGCTTCCGTCTCGCTCTTCAGGGTGATGTCATACATGGTAGAGCCCTTATCACCCGCCAACAGCTCGTTAATGGGAGCTTCAGCGACCAGCGTACCCTGGTTCAGGATGGCTACCGAATCACTCAATCGCTGCACGTCTTCGAGGATGTGTGTCGAGTAAAAGATGGTGGTGTACTTGCGCAGCTTTTCCATCACCTCCAGCACATCGTGGCGGCCCATGGGGTCGAGCGAAGCGGCTGGCTCGTCCAGGATCAGCAGGTCAGGATAGTTGACCTGGGCCTGGGCGATGCCCAGGCGCTGCCGCTCACCACCCGAGAAGCCGCGCATCGGCCGGTCGGCCTTGTCCTCCAGGCCTACCAGCTCGAGCATTTCCTGCACGCGTGCTTCGAGCAGGTCTTTCGGCCCGCGGTAGAAGAAGTGCGCCGTGTAGCCGAGGATCTGGCGAGCGGTCATGTGCTCGTAGT
>JBAPSY010000170.1:0-66215 GCA_049281855.1 Anaerolineales bacterium | reverse complement strand
ACCCGAAATCGTGAACTTGAAAACCTTTTAGTTAGAGGAAGACCTTCAATGGAAGAGGTCGAACAGCTCAGGCTGGAGCTACGCTCAGCTTTAACAGATCTGGCACGTATCCCATCCACCTTATCCAAATCAGATCAAAAGATGCTGGAGCTGCAGTTATCAGCGGTGAAACGTCTGGATGAAATGCAACCAACTGAACTGGTCACTTCAATTGCCCAAGAGTGTCGCCAACCGTTATCTTCGATCGTTGGTTATACCGATTTGTTGCTTGGAGAATCGGTGGGCTTGCTCGGGGCAATGCAGCGTAAATTCCTTGAGCGGGTGAAAGCTTCCACAGAACGGTTGGGGATACTATTAAACGAGCTTATTCAGGTGATGTCAATTGATGACGGCAAGGTGGACCAGACACAGGTGAGCGTGGATTTGGAACCAGCCATTGATGAAGCGGTTAACAACATCATTGCACAGATACGCGAGAAAAATATTGCCATGCGTGTGGATTTGCCCGAAAAACTTCCAGCAATCCGGGCAAATAAGGACGCTTTGCAGCAAATTCTGGAGAACTTATTGCAAAACGCTTGTTTGGTTACGCCCGTAGATGGGGAGATCAGGTTATTTGCCAGGGTGGAACAGCAAGAAAACGAGATTAAATACCTGCTGATTTCCATAGCGGATCAGGGTGGAGGGATTGAACCGACCGACCTGCCACGCGTCTTCTCGCGCCGTTATAAGGTGGAAAACCCACTCATCCATGGAGTCGGAGATACAGGTGTGGGTTTATCGATTGTAAAATCACTGGTCGAGTTGCACAAAGGTCGTGTCTGGGTGGATACGCAGGCAGGAGTCGGGTCCACCTTAAGCATATTATTACCATTAGCAGAGGATCAATCCAGCCAGATTAATCCCGAAATTTCCACCAGCTTATGAAAACAACTAAATTGTACTTAGCTATCTGGCGGATGAAACATGCTTCATAAATAAACTTATCCAACTGGTATATATTCTATTCTCAGTAACCTCGGGTATAAATATTGCAACATCCACTTATAATTATAAATTACTGGCGATCCTTCCTTGATGTCAATGACTGGAACTTAGTGTCTGGAACTTAATGATGATTATCCTCGTCCAATCTTGGGATTTGATATGAAAAAGTACGGGATTGTAATACTCTTATTGATTTTATTGGTTGTGGTTGCGTGTAATCTACCGAGACAGATTTCATCGCCACAAGCCAGCCTATACGGGCGACATGATTATTTATTGGTCGCACCACCTGGTTCCACGCCAACACCTACACCTTTTCAACCCGTACCGCCCACACCGCTCTATCTCCCAACCAGCATACCTGTTGAAGTAACGCCAACGGATCAACCACCCACGCCGGTTCCCGAGGTAGTGTTTACCTCGGATGAGGGACGCGGCTGGGAGGATTATCCTGGACCAAGTGTGTGGCCTGATGTTGAAGTACCTGCCCCGGTGGGCATTCTTTCTCATCCGGATGGACAGGTGAACATCTTATTATTGGGGTCAGACCAGCGACCCGATGACGGAGGCTTTCGCACGGATACGATCCAATTACTAACCATCAATCCGCAGGAAGGTACTGTCAAGTTGACTGCTTTCCCAAGAGACCTTTACGTTTACATCCCAGGATATACCGTTCAAAGGATCAATACAGCGATGGGCTGGGGTGGATTTGATGCGCTGGCAGCAACAATGGAATACAACTTTGGTGTAAAACCTGAATATTACGTTTTGATCAACTTTAGCTCTTTCATGGAAGTGATCGATTCAATAGGAGGGATCACAATTAAGATTGGCCGAGACTTATGTGACCAACGGGATGCATTTGGTTGGTATTGTGTGTCTGAAGGGACGATGTGGATGAGCGGAGAGTCAGCTTTGTGGTATGTACGCAGTCGATACTCGACGAGCGACCTGGATCGCGGCAGGCGGCAACAAGAAGTCCTCGAAGCGGTGTTTGACCAATTGCTCAACCTGGATGGATTGAAACGAGCTCCAGAATTCTATGAAATTTATAAACAGAATGTTACTACAAACCTGGATTTTGACTTCATATCGGGTTTTCTACCAATAGCTTACAACCTGGCAGAATCGCGTGATGTTGGAAGGTTTTCCATTGGGGCAGAACAGGTCTACAATTGGACGAATACCAGCGGTGCCATGGTATTGATACCCATGCGTGAGCCGGTTCTTGAAGTCATGCGTCAAGTAATAAGTGAGCCCTAGAGGCTGTGTTGACGGAACAGGTGGTTGAGGAGATGCAGGAATGGCATTAGAGGGAAAAGGTTTTTTCACCTGGAAGATTCCCAATTGCGAACATGGTGATCCCGAGCAGATTGCCACGAATGCCGCTAACGCAGGATTAACCCACCTGGTTGTCAAAGTTGCTGATGGTACGATGATTTATAACGGTAATTGGGGTGATCCGAAGGATTACACCACTCCAGTGGTGGTCGCCTTACGCTCCCATGGCATCAAAGTGTGGGGTTGGCATTATATCTATGGGGATAACCCTACGGGTGAGGCAAATGTAGGCATTACTCGTATCCGCCAATATAACCTGGATGGTTATGTGATCGATGTAGAAAAGGAATATAAAGCCAGCGGGAAACAGGCGGCTGCTAAAAGATTCATGAGCCAAATTCGGACGGCCTGCCCAAACTTGACAATCGCATTGAGCTCGTATCGATATCCATCCTTGCACCCACAGGTCCCCTGGAAGGAATTCCTGGAGAAATGTGATCTCAACATGCCGCAGGTTTACTGGATGAAAGCACATAACCCAGGCGATCAATTAACCCGATGCGTGAGTGAATTTCAGGCGAAAAACCCATCGCTACCGATCGTACCAACAGGGGCAGCTTTTCGAGAATTTGGATGGAAACCCACCGATACTGAAGTGCTTGAATTTTTCAAGAAAGCCAAAGAGCTGAATTTGAGCGGGTTGAACTTTTGGGAATGGTCGGATGCACGTTCTGGTAATCTACCCGGGGTTTGGGAATTAATACAACGATATAAGTGGTCGGAGAGGGAAGACCCCAAGGATATCTGTGTGAGTTTGATCGATTCCATGAATGAACATGACATTGAGAAAATTGTGAGCCTCTATGCTTCGCCTGCCGTCCACATCAATGCCATCCGCACAACACAGGGATTTGATAACTTGCGCTCCTGGTATACACAGATGTTCACTGAGCTCCTGCCCGGCAGCAAGTTCACCCTGGGAACTTACACCGGAAAGGGAAGCTCACGCCACTTTACCTGGACGGCCACCTCTTCCAAGGGTTTTGTACGCAATGGAAATGATACCCTTGGAATTTCTCATGGGAAGATCAATTATCATTACTCCTTCTTCACCGTCACCCCATAGAAAGCATCTAAAGACGTTTTTTTGTTTATTGCTGGTTGCTTGTTTGCAGGTAGCCTGCAGCATTAATGCAACGCCAAACCCGACTGCTAAGTGGACGACTACGCCCAGTGAGACGAGCACGTCCACAGTCACACCCACCAACACCCAATCCCCCACGTGGACCGTCTCACCCAGCCCCAGTGCCAGTCCCACTCGGACAACTACGCCAACTCTCACACCTACCCTGGCATCATTGGAAATGTTCGCCACTCGATTGTTACGCCAAGGCGTTCTTCCTCAGGCTTACCTGGGAGATAATTGTTCTTTCCTGCGTATGCGATGGTCACCAGATGGAAGCCAGCCAGGTACGGTGGTAATGCCAATCATGTTTCATAGTATCGTACAAGATGACACACCATTGGCGGACCCGAACAAAGACATCACCGCCGATCAATTTCTCGAATTTGTTGAAACTGCGCGCTATTTGGGTTTTACAACTATCACCACGCAGGAGTTGAAGGATTTTCTGACCAGCAACGCTCCAATTCCACACCGCTCAATGATGATCATCATAGATGACCGTCGCCCGGGATTGATCCGCGATTGGTTGATGCCAGTGCTGGAGCAGAACGATTGGACTGCCACGGCAGCGTACATCGCTGACCCGAACAGCTTACAGTGGGCGTGGGAGTTGATGGAGAACTTATATGCTTCTGGCAGGCTGGACGTTCAGTCGCACGGATACACTGGTCAGTTGTATATCGTCCCCGAGACGCCTGTGGATCAGATCCAAAGTGAGATTTGGAACTCAACCCAGGTGCTGGAGGAGCATTTCGGTACGCCTCCAATCGCATTCATCTGGCCAGGGGGAAATTTTACCCCCTTGAGTGTGCAAATAGCCCGTCAGGGAGGATATGAGCTTGGGTTCAGTGCTTATTCGCGAGGTCCATTACTATTCAATTGGGTCCCATTGGGTGAGGAAGAACAGGCGGTCAAGGATCCATTGATGGTACTGCCGCGTGCCTGGAGCAGTGCAGTAAATTTCAATTTGGATGAAGCGGTGAAGGTCAGTGAGCAAGCGACCAAATTCGCTGAACAGAATTACCCGGCGGAAGCTGACTGGTACCGCACGTATTGTGGGGGAGAGATCAGCAACAACCGTTAGCCTATTTATCCTTGGCGGAATAGATTCACCACCAAGGAGTGCGTAAAAGCGCGCCTTAATGCTCAAAGGTTAACGATATAAATAAAACAGAACGCGCCACGGAACCTGAAGGTAAACCTAATGCTTCAATTTGGTCGATTTCGAATTCCGCTTCGGGGCTGAAGTCCTTTTGGTTGGTGGTTTCCAACCTGGAGGGATAATTACCGCAATTTTAGAATCCGCAGATTTACGGGTGAGCTTTGTTTGACGTGGTTTCCGGGCAGCGGGTTTTTTGGTCGCAGATTTACCCGAATGCTTGCTGGTAGGTTTGCTTGCCAGTTTTGGTTTGGAAGCAGCAGATTTGGTTGATCTTGGTCGTCGGTTTTTCACAGCGGTCTTCTTTTCCTTACTTGCTGCGGACTGGATCTCCAGTCTAGGTCTACCGGCTTTCGCAGAGGCCTCCTTCACCTTGTTTCCAATTGCGCGTTTGTTCATCCTTGGCTTGCTAAGTTTGACAGTTGGCTTCTTCTCCTTATTTGTCGTGGCTTTACTTTTCAATCTTGGCTTACCAATTTTGCTAGTAGGCTTATTCTCCTTGTCTGCGGTAACTTTTGGCTTCAATTTTGGCCTACCAGCTTTCGTAATGGTCTTTTCTTTTCTGGTTGGGATACCTGTAGGGCTTTTTGCTCGACCAGTTTTAGCAACCGGAATCTTTTTCTTTTCTGGAGCTGGCTTGGTAATCAGAGTAGCTTGTTCAGCTTTGACAACGCGAGATTTCCGTGGGGTCGGCTTGACTTTTTGCTTGACTTCAGCACGAGACTTGCGGGTTTTGGGTTTCTCCACCTGTGGAGTGACCTGGTCAGCTGGCTCAATCATACCGAATGTCAATTGTTCCACCTCAGGAGCTTGTGGCTCCGGTTCTTCCGGAACTTCAAGTTCCTTTTCTGGAGTGGCTTTCTCACCTGCTACAGCGCGTGGCACTGCCCATGAGATACTCAGACCGAGCACTTGGTAACCGGCTTTCAACTCCACTACAGTCTTGCCAGAAGCTGCCCGGGTTTGCAGTGGGGCTTCATCCAGGCGCATAGCTTTGGGGGAGAGTTTATCCAACAGAATGGTGACGCGTGTGGAAGCTTTTCCTGCAGCGATACCAGCTAATTGGGATGTACGAGGCAACTTCCAGGCGATCACACCCTGACCGTAGCGCCCCTGGCGGGGAAATTGGTCAGATGCCACGCGTTTGGCTTTGCCATCGGAGGTGACCAACAGGATATCCCCCCGGCGGGGGATGAGCTCCATGCCGATGACAAGATCGCGGGCTCCCAGTTTGATGCCACTTACCCCGGCAGCTACAAGTCCCATTGGACGAACCTCATCTTCAGTGAATCGAATGGCCATCCCATCGGCAGTGACCAGTAGGATCTCAGCTTTTCCGTCAGTCAGACGGACCCACCCCAGCTTATCATCCTCATTGACCTTGACCATAGTGAAACTGTGACCGGTGGGACCAGGTAGCTCCTCCAATGATGTTTTCTTGAGCATACCCTGTTGTGTGGCTGTAAAGACGTACCACCCTTCCAGGCGCTCTTCTTTGGGCGGTAGGGTGAACAAAGCTGCCAGCTTATCTACTTCGGATAAGGCTGAAACTTTGTGTACGGGCGCGCCATCCTGGGGAGTCTCAGCTTCAGGTAGGGTTTGAACCGGGATACCGGCTGCCTCACCTTTTTCGGAACACAGGAAGAGGGTGTCGCGCGTGTTGACTTGCAGCAGGAAGCGCGGTGCTGCCGTGCCGCTGATGCGGGGAGGTTTCTCGTCCAATGTGCGCGAGATCAACCCATCGCTGGTCGCAGAGACCCAAACCGTTTGTTCGGGCAGCAGGTCAGTGGCGGTGAGGACGGGCAGAACGGATTTGGCTCCTATCCCAAGGCGGGTGATCTGGGTGCGGCGCCGGTCACCATAGGCTTCCTTCACCTGGCGCAGCTCGGTTGCCACCGTCTGGCGCATTTTGAGTGGCGAGCGCAGCAACCCTTCCAATATTTTGATCTGTGCCAGCAACTCTTTGTATTCATCCTCGATTTTCTTACGCTCCAAAGCAGCTAATCGACGGAGCTGCATATCCAGGATGGCCTGGGTCTGAATCTCTGACAGGCGGTAGCGCTTCATCAGGCGGTCACGGGCAATGTCAGCATCAGGGGCTTTTTTAATCAGCTCGATGATCTCGTCAAGGTGTTTGAGCGCCACACGCAAGCCCTCCAGAATGTGGAGGCGGCTGCGGGCTTTTGTCAACTCGTATTCACCGCGACGGCGTATGACTACCAATCGGTGATCCAGATAAACTCGCAGCGCCTGCTTCAGTGAGAGCATGCGAGGTTCGCCATCCACAAGGGCGAGCATGATAATGCCAAAAGTGGAGCGCATGGCTGTGCGTTTATACAAATCTTGCAGCACCTTTTCCGGCTCAGCGGTGCGGGTGAGCTCGACGACAACGCGCAGCCCGTGCCGGTCAGATTCATCACGCAGATCTGAGATGCCTTCCAGGTGACCCTCGCGCGCCAGCTTAGCGATGTGCTCGATGAGCGAGGATTTGTTGGTCATATAGGGCAGCTCGGTGACGATGATGCGGTTTCGTCCACGGCTGATCTCCTCGATGTGGCAACGCGCCTGTACCGTCACTCTACCGCGCCCGGTCCCATACGCAGCGGTCAGGTCGTCTTCGTGTGTATCCTGGACGATCAAGCCACCTGTGGGAAAGTCTGGTCCCTGGATGAATTTCATCAGGTCTTCAATATTAACATCATCCAACCGTTCCCAATTTTCCAACATGAAGATGAGGGCACCCACAACCTCACCCAGATTATGGGGTGGGATATTGGTGGACATCCCCACGGCAATGCCTGTGGCTCCATTCACCAGCATATTGGGCAGAGCGGAAGGGAGCACGTCCGGCTCCTGCAAGCTGCCATCGAAGTTATCCGAGAAGTTGACCGTATCTTTGCGGATATCAGCCAGCAACTCCATGGCGGGGGAAGTAAGGCGGGCTTCTGTGTAGCGCATGGCAGCCGGTGGGTCACCATCCACGCTACCAAAGTTACCCTGCCCCTCCACTAACAAACAGCGCATGGAAAAATCCTGTGCCATACGTGCCATGGATTCATAAACTGCCATATCACCGTGAGGATGATACTTGCCAAGCACCTCTCCCACGATGCGTGCGGATTTCTTGTAGGCAGTGTCGGGGCGTAGACCCATATCGAACATGGCATACAGGATGCGCCTGTGAACAGGTTTGAGACCATCACGCGCATCTGGCAGTGCACGCGCAACGATCACACTCATGGCATAGTCAAGGTACGCCTGCTGCATGGTTTGGTCAATATCGATTGAACGGACAAGACCGACTTCCATAGTCACTCCAGAATAATTGGAATTTGGCAACTAGTTAATTAGGCATCCAGGCGACTCCACAACTCGGCTGGATGGGTCGCGGCTGCGGATTGATGTCGTTACCAAATGTATATTAAGGGGAAATAAGAGAAACGTCAAGCTAATTCGGTTAGGTTAGGATGAAATGTTTATTATTATGTTATGCACGATCGGTTAACGTGATAACTCGACTTTATAGTAGAGGCACGATAACTGGCATCCGAAAGAAGGTTTGGTTGTTTTAGGCGAGTATAATCGAGTTCTGATGCTGAAAAAGTTACGCCGTGTCCTGTCACTTGGACTGCTGCTGTTTAGTGGGTACCTGTTGATATGGGCAATCTTATCCAGCATGCGTCAGGTGGTGGTCCAATCGATTTCACCGTCCGAGATGCAGATACCGTCGAGCGGAGAGCCACCTATACCATCCATCCTGGAATCCCGTCAAGTTATTCTGGAATGGCCTGCTTCCATGCGCATAGGCGATAATGGGATAATCACGCTTATCTTTGAACCTATTCAAAAGGATGCTCCTTCCCCCGACCCGCAGGCTGAACTCACTAATGTTTACAATAACTATAATTTAATGGCTGAAGCAAGGATTGAAGCGGTGGGGATCAAAGTCGACCCGGCCAACCCAACCAGAGAATCGATGCCATCGGGGCAGTCGGTGAAGTTCAAGTGGCAGGTCAGTGTCGAGCAAGCTGGTTCATACAATTGCAACCTGTGGTTGTCCCTGCGTTTTCTACCGCTTGATGGAAGCCAGGCCAGCCAGGTACCCATTTATGTGCATGAGGTGGAGATCCATGCAACCAGTCTGGTTGGGATGAGTGGACCGGTTGGACGGCTCCTGGGAGGCATGGGGATCATATTCAGTATCCTCGTGATTTTCGATGATATGATTGGCTTAGTCACTCGTTGGATGAAAAAGAGGACCACAAAGGTGACTAAGGGCACAAAGGATTTAGAATAGCAATATGCTCGAGATTATTCCGCTTATTCTTGGACCCGTGGCTACCAATGCCTATCTGGTGGGTGACCCACACAGCTACTCTGCAGTGGTCGTAGACCCTGCCTGGGATGGTGAGCTGATTGTGGAGGAAGCAAACCGGCATAACTGGCACATTGAGCAGATATGGTTAACCCATGCTCACTTTGATCATATCGGTGGAATAGCGGGGATATTAAAGAGTATCAAAATCGCGCCAAAGATCGCTTTACACCCTGCGGATATGCCCCTATATTCTGCAAATGGAGGGGCATCGTTATTTGGGATGCGGATTGGCGCACCCCCGGAACCGACAGTCAGCTTGAAGCACGGGCAGATATTGGCTTTCGGCGATCAAGCTTTTGAAGTACGCCATTGCCCCGGGCATACGCCTGGGCACGTGGTCTTTTATTGCGCGGCAGAAAAGGTGGTGTTTTGCGGTGACGTGATCTTCTGGGGTAGTATTGGTCGGACTGACTTACCCGGTGGTGACTATGCTACGCTCATCCGCAGCATTCAGATGCAAATCCTAACCCTGCCGAATGAAACACGCCTGCTTTCTGGGCATGGTGGAGAAACAACAGTCGGAGTCGAACGCAGGGATAACCCGTTTTTATCTTAGGGGAAAAAAACACAAAAGGCCACCAAGGACTCAAAGTAATTAATATATAAAAACCTTTGTGTCCTTAGTGTCCATAGTGGTAATTATTTATTTTATTTGGCGTAATCAACGGCGCGAGTTTCGCGAATGACGGTAACCTTGATCTGTCCAGGATAATGCATGGATTCTTCGATATTCTTGGCGATATCACGTGCCAATCGGATGGATTCCAAGTCGTCAATATCCTCAGGCTTGACAAAGATGCGGACCTCTCGCCCCGCTTGAAGAGCGAAGCTTTGGCTGACTCCCTTGAATGAGTTTGCCAGGTCCTCGAGTGCGCGCACGCGCTGGATGTACTGCTCCAGGCTTTCACGGCGAGCTCCCGGGCGGGCGCCTGAGATGGCGTCTGCAGCCTCGGCAATCGCAGCTTCGACCGATTCCTGCTCGATTTCATGATGATGTGAGGCAATCGCATTGACCACGATCGGGTCGATCCCATAACGCTTGACAAAATCGGCTCCCAGCATGGCATGTGTACCTTCCATGTTATGGTCCATAGCCTTGCCTAGGTCATGCAGCAATCCAGCTGTTTTGGCAGTTTCGATGTTGGCTCCCAACTCTGAGGCAATCACAGCAGCCAAACGTGAGACTTCGACGGCATGATCGAGCTGATTCTGACCATACGAGGTACGAAATTTGAGTCTCCCGAGCATCTTGGTGATTTCGGGGTGCAAACCAGGTACGCCGGCATCAAAAGCCGCCTGTTCACCGGCTTCCGCGATGATATGGTCAACTTCCTTTTGTTCGTTTTTAAGCACTTTCTCCACATGAGCCGGGTGGATGCGACCATCCAATACCAGCTTTGCGAGCGAGCGTCGGGCAACTTCACGCCGCACCGGGTCAAAACATGAGATGGTGACCGCTTCCGGTGTGTCGTCGACGATCACGTCTACACCCGCAGCTTGCTCGAAGGCGTGGATATTCCGCCCATTACGTCCGATGATACGACCCTTCATCTCATCCGAAGGGATGGACACGGTCGAGGTGGTGACTTCACTGACGTGATCGGAAGCCACCCGTTGAATGGCTGTGGTGATGATCTCGCGTGCCCGCCGGTCACCATCTTCCTGAGCTTCGGCTTCCACCTGGCGGATGATGCGTGCCATATCATCGCGCGCATCTTTTTCCACCTCTGCCAGTAAAACGCCGCGTGCATCTTCTTTGGTCATTTGGGAGATGCGCACCAGTTCCGCCATTTCATCTTCGTACATCTTCTCAATCTCATTTGAGCGTTTATCGACGGCGCTTTGGCGCTTGTTCAGGGCAGCTTCGCGTTTTTCCAGGCGGTCGGTGCGGTTATCGAGCTCCTCCCGGCGTTTGGTCTGGCGGTCTTCCTCCCTGCTGATTTCAGTTCGTCGGCGGGAGACTTCAGCATCGGCTTGTTGACGCGCCTGTATGGCTTTGTCTTTTGCTTGCAGATCGATTTCTTTTGCTTTTTCCTCGGCTTCCATGAGGATGTTTTCAGCTTTAATTTGCAGCCTGGCCTTTTCCTGTTTCGCGATGTAATAATGTAACCCGTATCCGATGGCTGCTCCGGATACCAGGGCTATAATTGCGATAATCACGACCATCCCTGGATTCATGAATTAACCTCTCGATATCTTTTAATCAATAAGCAATTGCAAAATGCAAGCGAATTATTCATCCGCTTGCTCATGTTTCTCGTCCCAGACTTTAGCTACGACTTGCTTGATAATTTCGTAAGAGAAACCTCTCCTTGCCAGGTAGCTGCCCAGCTTGTTGCTAAAATCCCGCATTGGAAGCCCCTCATACCGGCGGGATTGTTTAAGAGCTGCCTGATACGCTAAGGCTTCTTCATTCAATCCTTCCAATGCCTTCTCGATGGCTAAATCATTCAAGCCTCGCTGGTGAAGCTCAAAAGCTAATGCTCTACGGCTACGTGGTCGGAATTCACTGCGGTTTTCCACCCAATCTTGGGCAAAGCGTTCGTCATTGACCAACCCGCTGCGCTCCAAACGCTTAAAAACATCATTGATAACGTCGGGTGGAATTGAATGTTTTTCCAGGTTACGGCGAACTTCAACACGCGAGCGTGGTCGGTAATCCAGGAAACGCAAAGCCTGAATATATGCCACTTCACGTTCGTCTTCAGCTTGTAATTTAGCGATCTTGGTAGGGCTTAATTCTTGGCCAACCTGGAGCCACGCAGCGGTGATGCGCGATAATCCAAAGGAAAACTCATTATCTAGATAGACGTTTACCCGGTTGGGATGATGTTTTTGGACTTTCAGAGCAGTGACTTTTCCACCAGCAACACTATCATTCATAGAACTCTCCGAAATATAACTAGCCGCGCCCCTCCTCCTCGGGTCACGGCTCTGATAGTACGTTGATGAGTTTTAGAAGATGTTCGGTGTCAATATAGGATTGAACTGATCCTCAATCCATTATCTGGGATTAAATCCCAAATGTCCCTTTTAGGGCGAATCCGGAAAGATTTTGTACCATGGAAATATTGGCATAATGAGAGGCCTTGTTGGTATTATTTCAACCTTCACATGGTTCATCCGTAAGCTATCCGATTTTCTACCAACCTGTTCTGCCAGGCACATCCACAATGCATGTGTTCAGTCCAGGTTATCCAGACACAGAACGTTTCAAGTTTCTCAAGTCAGTTTCATATCAAAGCCGTAGCTGCTAGGAAGATGAAGTTGGGAGAAAGAAGCGCAGCATTTGGCATATTGCCGGGACAGAGATGAGATGATTTGAAGGGGCGATTCCCTCATTCAACCATAAACCTTTGGAGCCCGGTGGTTGTTAATTACTTTTTGCCCCAGGGGGGTAAAAAGTAGATAATTCAGATAACGATGCTTGTATTATACATGAGATTATGTAAATTAGGTGAATATTTGGCTGGTTTTTCATCCTCGTCTAATATCTCCCATGAATTAAGATTTTTTCCTCTTGGAGAAGACGAAATTGGACTTTGACACTTGCATTTTATATCCATTTTAGATATACTCACTTAGTGAGTATGAAAAATCGGGTAAACAGTCGAATCTCACCAGAATACGTGCTACTTGGTTTTCTATATAAACATCCAAGCCATGGTTATAAACTCCATAGGCGGTTGCTAAATGAATTCGGAAATATCTGGCATGCAAGCCAAAGCCAAACATACAATATTCTCAAGAGGCTGGAGGCACAAGCTTACATCACTTCAACTTTTTGGGAGCAAGAAAAACTCCCACCGCGTCAAATATTACAAATAACTGATTCGGGTTTAGGACGGTTTGAAGCCTGGCTCAATCAACCAACCAAGTGCAGTGTGCATGCAATCAGGGTGGAGTTTGTAACGCGTTTATATTTTATGCAGCTATATTACCCGCATAACACCCTGGAAATGATCCGTGTTCAGGTTGATGTAGTCAATGCAGGATTAAATCAACTTCAAAAGGACTTGGCAGATTTACCAGACAGTCAGACCTTTAATCGTTTAGCTTTGGAACTCCGGATTAAATTGCTCTATTCAGTGATCAGTTGGCTGAATGGATGTAGTGAGGCATTTGCTTCCAAGGGATCAGTTGGAGCAGAAGATGAATAAGCTCCTTATATTACTCAGCGTATTTCTATATATAGCTTTGAGTGGATGCGGGAAGCCAGGCACTACTTCATCTTCAAGGAGAAATACCAACCAAGGTACTTACACTGTTGTAGCATCAGCTCCTCCAACGACAATACCGGCAATCCATACACTCACCGTTTTTGCTGCGGCCTCATTAACTGGCGCGTTTCAGGAAATTGGAAAAGATTTTGAAACCGCCAATCCGGGTGTAAATGTAAGCTTTAATTTTGCGGGTTCGCAGATTCTAAGTACTCAGCTTGAACAAGGGGCCTCGGCTGATGTATTCGCATCCGCGGATCTTATGAACATGGACTTGTTAGTCACTGATAATTTGGTCGCCACGCATACCTACCAGGATTTCACCACCAACCAGCTAATCGTCATCCTCCCACCAAGCAATCCTGCCAACCTCCAGACTTTAACAGATTTAGCCAATCCCAATCTCAAACTTGTCCTGGCTGACTCATCTGTCCCGGCAGGGAAGTATGCCCGTCAGGTGCTCTCGAATATGAGTAAGGATCCCATATATGGCCCAGATTACAGTGCGAAGGTACTGACAAATTTAGTTTCCAACGAGACCGATGTCAAGCAAGTTGTCACCAAAGTTGAATTAGGTGAAGCAGATGCAGGGTTGGTATATATTTCCGATGCGATTGCTGCACCAGACCTTATCACGGTCACCATACCAGACAAATTCAATATTATTGCCAGGTATCCAATTGCGATCCTAACCAGTGCTCCCGAACCGAAACATGCTAAGGCATTCGTTACATATGTTATTTCTCCGCCTGGGCAGGCAATCTTGATTAAATGGGGTTTCACTCCGATAACACATTGATTATGAAACTATTTCGTGGTTTATTTCATCGCAATACAACGGATGGCGTACCAGGCTGGCAACTAATCCTACCAAGCTTGGTGCTGACCGGTCTGATTGGATTGCCGATCTTTGCATTAATTTGGCGGTCGGTTAACGTAAAGATCTTTTCATTAGCAATATCCGAAAGCGCTTTGAATGCGCTCAAATTAAGCCTGATCACAAGTATTGCCAGCGTAGCAATATCCCTCGTATCTGGCACACCATTAGCATATATCCAGGTGCATTGGAAGTTCCGTGGCAGGGCAATCCTTGATTTATTGGTGGACCTGCCGGTTGTCTTACCACCCTCAGTCGCAGGGATTGCTCTGTTGCTGGCATTTGGTAGAGGGGGGATTTTTGGGGGCATGTTGAATACAATTGGCATCACCCTGCCATTCACAACCGTGGCAGTGGTCATGGCACAGGTTTTTGTATCCGCCCCGTTATTAGTGCGTTCAGCCCGGATAGGCTTTGCCGCGATCGATCCCCAATTGGAAGAAGCGGCAAGAGTGGAGGGAGCTAACAATTGGCATATATTTCGACTCATTATGCTCCCCCTTGCATTTCGTGCGTTATTGACCGGGATCATCTTATCTTGGACGCGCGCTTTGGGTGAATTCGGAGCAACCTTACTTTTCGCTGGTAATTTGGAAGGTAAAACCCAAACCATGCCCCTGGCAATCTATGTCGGATTTGAACAGGGGTTGGGAGTAGCTTTGGTATTATCCGTTATTCTGCTAGCTGTATCACTCATTTTGCTTACTCTGCTCAGAAGGCTTGAATTGCAAAGCCAGCATTAAGCAAAAAACCAGCAAATCATGGGACTTTTCCTTGATTCTTTTCGTAAATAGTTAATCGCGCTCGACCAGCCGGGGTAAAATAGGCCTTATACAATCATGGAGTTTTTCTCTTCATCAGCGGCGGTTAAAGAATATTAGGAGGAATGATCATGGCAAAAGTCACACGCGAAGAAGCACTCGAATATCACCACCTGGATGGGAAACCAGGCAAAATATCGGTAGTTCCAACGAAGCCCATGGAAACCCAGCGTGATCTCAGCCTGGCGTACACCCCCGGGGTTGCGGTACCGGTCCTGGAAATTGAGAGAGACCCTGAGCTCGCCTACGAATACACCTCTAAAGGTAATTTGGTGGCAGTCATTAGCAATGGAACAGCCATTCTAGGTTTGGGTGATCGGGGGGCACTGGCATCCAAACCAGTCATGGAAGGTAAAGGGGTTTTGTTCAAGCGCTTTGCTGATGTGGATGTGTTCGATATCGAAATTAACTCGCACGATCCAAATGTGATCATTCAGGCAGCCGCGGCAATATCACCTACCTTCGGCGGAATAAATCTGGAGGATATCAAAGCACCGGAATGCTTTTATATAGAAGAGACCCTCAAAGGCATGCTGGATATACCGGTCTTTCATGACGACCAGCATGGAACCGCGATCATCTCAGGGGCAGCTTTAGTCAATGGATTGGAAGTGGTTGGTAAAAAACTGGATGAGGTACACATCACGATATCGGGTGCTGGCGCGTCTGCTATTTCCTGCGCTGAACTGATGATCCGTCTGGGCGCCCGTCGTGAGAACATCATGCTGGTGGATACCCGCGGAGTGGTCTACAAAGGTCGCGTAGAGGGGATGAATAAATACAAGGAACGTTTGGCGAATGAAACCGACAAGCGCACCCTGGCAGAGGCAGTGAGGGATGCAGATGTTTTTTACGGGCTTTCGATAGCAGACATCCTCACTCCTGAAATGGTTAAAACCATGGCTGTGCAACCGCTTATATTTGCCATGGCGAATCCTGACCCCGAAATCAAATATGAACTGGCAAGGGAAGCCCGTCCCGATGCAATTGTGGCAACTGGGCGCTCGGATTACCCCAACCAAATCAATAATGTGCTTGGTTTCCCATACATCTTTCGCGGCGCGCTGGACGTCCGTGCCAGGGCGATCAATGAGGAGATGAAAGTTGCGGCTTCACAAGCATTGGCAGCACTTACCAAAGAAGATGTACCAGATAGTGTCTTGAGGGCGTATGGGTTGGAATCCTTAAAGTTTGGTCCAGAATACATCATCCCCAAGCCTCTGGACCCACGTGTACTGTTATGGGAGTCGCCCGCAGTTGCTCAGGCAGCGATGGAAACTGGTGTGGCGCGCAAAATAATTAATATAAGTGAGTACCGCCAACAGCTAGCGTTCCGGCAAGGGATGGGGGAGCAAGTGCGGTATTACATCATGGACAAAGCCAAGACTGCCTCACCAAAAAAGCGCATCGTCTTTGCGGAAGGCGAAGAAGCGAAGATCATTCGAGCTGCCGCGCAGATCCTGGATGAGGGATTTGGGATTCCCATCCTGTTAGGGAGGAAATCGGTCATTCGTGGAAAACTCGAAGCGTTGGGTTTGGACGATAACATGCTTATCGTGGACCCTGTGAATCACCCACGTTTTGAAATCTATGCAGAAGCATACAGCAAGCTTCGCCAACGTAAAGGGGTGACCATCTGGCATGCCCGGCGTAGGATTCTCGAACCCAATGTGTTCACTGCCATGATGGTCAAAATGGGAGATGCAGACGCGTCAGTCTCAGGATTGACTTTCGATTATCCAGATGTAATCCGTCCGGCACTGCGTATCCACCACACGCAGCCTGGGAAACGGATTGCAGCCGGGGTGTATATCATGATCGTGGGGAAGCGCACTTATCTCTTCACCGATGCCACGGTAAATATTGACCCAAGTGCGGAGGATTTGGCAGATATTGCTTTTCTGGCTGCAGATTTTGCCCGTCAGCTGCAGATTAAGCCACGTGTTGCACTGCTTTCCTTCTCCAATTTTGGCAGCACACCGCACACGTTATCTGAGAAGGTCCGGCACGCCGTCGAGCTGATCCGCGCCCGCGGTGCTGACTTCCCGGTGGATGGCGAGATGCAGGCAGATACAGCCGTTGTACCCGAGCTGATCGATCAGCGTTACCCATTCAGCCAGGTGCGTGATGCGAATGTGCTGGTATTCCCTTCCCTTGAAGCGGCTAATATTGCTTATAAGCTCCTGGCAAGGTTAGGGAATGCCCAGGCGATTGGTCCCATCCTGCTGGGGATCGGTGCACCCATTCACGTCCTTCAGACTGGTGATGATGTGAGAAATATCGTCAATATTGCAGCAGTGGCAGTGATGGACGCAGCCAGTCGTTCTTGATAAGGATACTCATTGGGGCACAGTTATCCTGCGGTTATCAGCGTTTGTGCCCCAACAAGTTCTTAAACTTTAAAGTATTCGGTGAAATTCGGTTGCCAGGCCATGGGTGAATATTCGCCCGTGGTTTTGTCCTGTATGTACTTACCGTTGTATTCGCCTTTTGAGATGCAGCGCAGGGCATTAATGAGGACGTCCACATCTTCGAGTGTATTGTAAAGCCCAAAGGAGATACGGATCAACCCAGGCATCTCAGATTTATCACCAGACAGCATGCGCCGGCGCACTTCTGCTGCCTCATCCTTGCTCAGACCCAGCAAATGCAGTATATAAGGGTGAGCGCAGAAACAACCACTGCGCACACCGATTCCAAACTCGTAACCTAATATGGCTGCTGCCAGGAAATGGTCGACTCGCATAAGTTCGATCGGGATCACACCCAAGCGATCCCCAGCTTTAGTTGGGTCGGTGTCACCGTAAACCCGGAGACCCTGGATGGTCTTCAGTTTTTCCAATGCGTACCTGGTAAGGTTAGCTTCATGGCGAGCCACTTCATCCATACCCACTGTGGCTAGTTGGCGTATCGCTGCAGCCAGGGCGACCGCACCAATGACGTTGGGGCTGCCAGCTTCATCCCGTTCGGGAGGTCCAGTCCAAACCACGTTATCCAGGGTGACGATTTCAACCGTGCCACCACCGGTCATATCGGGGTCACCGTGCTCAAAGATATCCTTCCTCCCGATGAGGGCACCAGTTCCAAACGGGGCGTACATTTTGTGAGCTGAAATGCTGATAAAGTCGATATGAGCAGGATCGTCCAATGGGAGCATATCGATCTTGCGATGTGGGGCGAGCTGAGCGGCATCCACCATGAACATGGCTCCAGCAGAATGAGCTTTCTCGGCCAGGCGATGAATGGGGTTGAGATATCCAGTCACATTACTGGCACCTGTGATAGTAACCATGGCTACCTGGTCAGCATACCTTAAAAACTGAGCATCAAAGTCCGTTTCATCCAAACGTCCATCGGCCATCAGGTTTACATGGATGACGTGGGTGGCAGCCCGCCAAGGTAGGTCATTGGAGTGGTGTTCCATCCCGGTTGTGATGACGATATTGCGCTTGTCATTAAAGGGAAATCGCCGGGCAAGCTTGTTGATGGCTTCAGTTGTGTTCTTGCCAAATATGCAGGTGTAATCCCTGGGATTTGCACCTACAAATTCCAACACAAGCTGGCGTGATTGTTCGTATGCATAAGTGGAAAGCTGGCTCTTGAATCCTGTGCCGCGATGGACGCTACTGTAATAAACCAGAAAGTCGTCCACGGCATATTGGACGGCTTTCATTGGGGGCGTCGAAGCGGCATTATCTAGATTGGTATAACAATGACAGCTGCCATCTAACAAAGGGATAAGAGCATCCAGACCGACAAAAAGGGGGCGATAGTCATGGAGAGGGTGTTTGGACATTAGGATTTCCTGCAAGTTATAAATTGGTATTAAATTGGGGTTAAATATCCTTGATTTATTTAATAATCTATACTATACTGTGGGTAATTGTGTTATAAAGTGGGTTAAAGTGGGAACGCCGGTGATTCCGGCGTTTCGTATAAAAAAGGGATAACTAGAACATATGTTTTTAGGTGAGTACCGACACAGCATAGACAACAAAGACCGCCTGACTGTTCCGGCGCGTTACCGCGAATTAATGGATGAAGGTGCATATATACTGCGCGGTTTTGACCGGAACCTGATGGTATTGACCACAAAAGCATTTGAAGCTATCTCACATCGTCTAGACCAGATGAGCGTTACTGATCCTTTGGCACGAGCATTACGCAGACTAATCTTCGGATCTGCCTCCCGTCTGGAAATCGATAAAGCAGGCCGCATTTTGATCCCAGATTTCCTGTGCCAGAAAGTTGGCTTAGCCAGTGATCATGATGCAGTTCTGGTGGGGCAGGGTAATTATTTCGAAATCTGGTCATCCGATGAATGGTCACTCCAGCAGCATGCGTTGGATGAAGCAGAGGCGAATACCGAGCGTTTTAAGGTTCTAGATTTATCCACCAGTTCTGGATAACCGTCGGATTGCCAAAATTTCTTAGCCAGACGGCGAATCCAATTTTTCAGGTGATGACGCACCAACCAGTTCTTTACAATGAAATTATACACGCGATGCAGCCTCAACGGGGAGGGTTGTATGTGGATGGCACAGTGGGTGCTGGGGGGCATGCCTGGGGAATCCTTCAGGCCAGCAACCCGGATGGCCAATTGCTCGGGTTGGATGTAGACCCTCACGCACTCGTCCTGGCTCGTGAAAAGCTGGCAGAGTTTGGAGAACGAGCTCATCTTGTGCGAGCATCCTACGTAACCCTGCTCAAGCAGCTGGCAGTTTTGAAGTGGTGCTTGGTGGATGGAATCCTGTTGGACCTCGGATTATCCTCCATGCAGCTTGACACTCAAGCAAGAGGCTTTTCCTTTCAAGCAGAGGCGCTCTTGGATATGCGCTTTGACCCGGCTGGAAAAATTAGTGCGGTAGACCTGGTGAATCAAATGGATGAGGTTGAGCTGGCTGATATATTGTTCCGCTATGGAGAAGAACATCGGTCAAGGCGGGTGGCTCGAGCAATTGTAAATGCCAGGCCTATCACCACCACCACACAGCTGGCAAAGGTGGTGGCAGGAGTGACCGGTGGAGGAAAAAGCGGTATCCACCCAGCCACACGGACCTTTCAGGCATTACGCATCGCAGTGAATGGCGAGTTGGACGCCCTCGAAGAAGTCTTACCTCAGATGCTTGAGGCGCTAGCACCCGGAGGTCGATTAGCGATTATTTCGTTCCACTCGCTCGAAGACCGCATTGTCAAGCAATTTGTGCGCAGAGAGAGCAGAGATTGTATTTGCCCACCTCGCCAGCCAGTTTGTACTTGTGGTCATAAAGCAACCTTGCGGATATTATCAAGCAAACCTATACGACCGCAAGAGGCTGAAAAGCGAAATAATCCCCGTTCCCGCAGTGCCCGATTGAGGGTGGCGGAAAGGATAGAAGAAACAATTTAGAAAAATGGCATAAGACTTGCAAACCTGCACTAGAAACCCGTTTCCTTTTGATGATGGTTGACGTTAGCCGGTAAGTTCGCGAAATTAACAATGGAACAGTTCAATATTATCAAAAGTGGACGGGTTTTTAGATAGGTAGACGATATGGAAAACATACACCAATTGACACATGCTTACTCACAAGCGCCCTGGCGGAAACAGATGTACATGATCGGGGTGATTTTATTATTTTTGGTTTGTGCAGCCATCATTGCTGGGATTTACTTGAACGTCACTGCACGGGCAGCAGCTGTCGGAAGACAGATTCAGGAAATGCAAGTGCGCGTCTATGGATACCATTATCTTTCAGGGGATACAGGAGAGGACTACGTACCAATCGAAGAATTGGAGCAAAGAATCGCCAATCTCACCAGCCAGTTGGCGTACCTGACTTCATATTCCATTATGCAGGAACGAGTGAAAAATCTTAATATGATACCCGTTGATGCTGAGCATATCGATTACATGGAAGTTCCAGGTTATTTTGAAAGGCAGACTACTTCGCTGGCACCGCCACCAGAACCCGTGGTGGTTAATGCATCTGCCATCGATCCCCAGTTCAAAGAATCGTTATTTGATTGGGTCACGGATCTGGTGCGTAAAACAGCCAGATTATTCAGTGAGGCCAAGCCATGAGAAGATTTATGGCAGATCAAGTTGTTCCGGCGGGACGCATCCGGCGGAAACAGCCCCGCATTGAAATTCCCGAAATAACACATTCAGCAAATGAAAAAGCCGGTCAGACTCTGACCGGTTGGCGATTTAATTTATTGGCGGTCTTATTTTCGTTAGCGGGGGTGATGATCATCATCCAGTTTGTCAGACTCCAATTCAGTCCTGAAAGGAGCGAATTCGTCTCACAGGGAGAGCAATATTCCCGTACGTTGCACATTTTTTATCCTCCGCGTGGTGATATCTATGATCGCTGGGGTCGCTTGTTAGCAGGCAGCACGTTGGTGTATGAAGTTGGTGCACAGGTTGATAATGTTGATAACCCCGATTCAATTGCCTTTGCGGTAAGTAAAGTATTAGTGAACCATGCTGAATATAACTATTCAGGCTATTACGATGATATTTTTGCTGTAATCCACCAGGCACAAATTTCAGGAACCGCTTATGTTCAATTAGCAGATTTTGTTACACCCGATGAATTAACCCAATTACAGGATTGGGCACAGAACTATGTCAACCTGCCAAATGTCGATTACGGAGAAGCAGGCAAGCCCAGTCTGAATGGTTTGGTATATCGGCCACGCCTGCAGCGTTATTACCCTGAAAATGAGCTAGGGGCAAATATCCTTGGGTTTGTCAACCGTGAGGGGACCGGCATGTTCGGCGTGGAGGCAGAATTCAATGACCTATTGGCTGGTGTCCCACAATCCGTGTGGATGACTTTGGATCCGTACCAGGTGACCGAAATTCCCCAGCTTAAAGCAGGGGCAGATATCGTCCTGACCATTGACCGTGAGATTCAGGCAGCAGCAGAAGATGTGCTCAACAATGGTCTGGATGAAAGCGGTGCAGATGGTGGAGTGATCCTGGTGATGGATCCGAATACGGGTGAGATGCTTGCCATTGCAAGCACACCAAGGTTGAATCCGAATGAGTATTGGAATTACGCCAGTGTCTTCACCGATAACACCCCATACAACCGGGCAGTCAGCCAGGATTATGAACCGGGATCAGTGTTCAAGGTCTTAACCATGGCGGCAGCGCTGGATAACGGTGCGGTCACACCTGACACTGAGTTTGTGGATACGGGTTCGATCCAAGTTGGCGGCATCACGATCCATAACTGGGATTGGGGCGCCTGGGGTCCGCAGAATATGCAGGGCTGTTTGGCCCACTCGCTCAACGTTTGCCTCACCTGGGTGGCAACTCAATTGGGAGCAGGTCCTTTTTACCAGTACATGCAGAGTTTTGGCTTTGGACGGATTACCGGTATCGATCTAGCAGGTGAAGCCGCAGGAAGGTTAAAACTCCCTGGCGATACCGATTGGTACGAAGCCGAGCTTGGGACAAATTCATTTGGGCAGGGCGTCGCAGTCACCCCCATCCAGATGATCATGGCGATTTCTTCCGTTGCCAATGGTAAAGGCGAGATGATGATGCCGCATGTGATGCGATCTATGGTGCGGGATGGCTTTCAATACACCCCCACACCTCAGATCGTAGGTAAACCGGTTTCTTCCGATACCGCCCATACATTAACAGAACTGCTCGCCAACTCGCTTGAAGGGGAATCTTCCGATGCACTGGTAGAAGGATACCGGGTGGCAGGCAAGACAGGTACAGCGGAAATCGCTACCCCAACCGGATATTCAAGCAGCGAGACGAATGCGTCTTTTGTTGGCTGGGGACCTGTGGACAATCCCCGCTTTTTAGTTTACATCTGGCTTGAGAAACCGACCAGCTCTCCATGGGGTTCAGTTGTTGCTGCTCCAGTTTTTCGTGATATGGTCAAACGCCTGGTGGTTCTAATGGACATCCCCCCAGATGGAGTTTTACAGGGCTTAGCAAACCATTAAGGGAATTATTTGTGATTTCACTGGCTGATGTTCTCGAAGCTTTGACAGGGATACACCCCGAAATGGCGACCACGGTGATCACCGAGGCAGCGATCGACTCGCGTCAGACAATCCCAGGGTCATTGTTCGTTGCTCTGCCAGGAGAACACCACGATGGGCATGATTTTATCGGTGAAGCATTTTCAGCTGGAGCAAGGTATGCGTTTGTGAAACGCGATATGAGCAGCCAGTTTGAGTCGTTGGACATGCGCTCTGTCCTCCCGCCTGATGAACTCATCGCCAGATTAAGTAACCTCGAGGGGGCTTTCTGCATCCGTGTGGATGATCCGCTCAAAGCCTTGCAGCAAGTGGCGAAATTCTGGCGGAATAAGCTGAATGTGCAAGTGATTGGTATCACTGGTAGCGTTGGTAAGTCAACCACGAAAGAGGTTGTGGCAGAAGTATTAAGCCAAAGATATTGCACCCTGAAAAACAAAGGCAATTTAAATAATGAAATTGGTCTCCCACTAACCATGCTCAGCTTAACCGAACAGCATGAAAGAGCTGTCTTGGAGATGGGTTTTTATGTTCCTGGTGAAATCAAATTTCTGTGTGACCTGGCTTCACCCCGTATTGGTGTGGTGACCATGATCGGCACAGTGCACGCCTCACGCGCAGGCTCACAGGAGGAGATCGCCCACGGCAAATCAGAGCTGATTCAAGGGTTGCCGGAAGATGGGTATGCCATCCTGAATTATGATGATCCGCTGGTGAGAAACATGGCTGCCCTGACCCACGCCCACGTCTTTTTCTACGGTATGGAGAATGTCGTCGACTTATGGGCGGATAATGTTGAAAGTCTGGGATTGGAAGGGATCCGTTTTATTTTACATTATCGCCAGGAGATGAACCGTCCAGCAGAAGTCTTGCAGTTGCGGGTGCCTTTGATCGGTAGACATTCGGTTCAAACAGTCCTTCGTGCGGCAGCAGTGGGATTGGTGGATGGGTTGACATGGCAGGAGATAATAAGCGGCTTACGTTCAGCGAGCAATGAGCTGCGCCTGATCGCTGTCCACACTCAAAATGGCGCTTTGATCCTGGATGATACCTACAATGCCTCTCCTGAATCTATGTTGGCAGCGCTCAACCTGTTGAACGACCTGGAAGGGCGCAAAGTAGCTGTTTTGGGCGATATGCTCGAGCTGGGTCAATATGAACGACGCGGGCACGAAATGGTAGGCATCCGTGCTGCGGAAGTGGTGGATGAGCTGGTAACGTTGGGTGAGCGTGGGCGGATAATTGCTGAAGCTGCTCTGGAAGCAGGATTATCGGGCGGGAAAATTACCGTTTTGGACCAAGTGGACCAGGCTATTGAATACCTGCACCCGAATTTAAAACCAGGGGATGTTGTTTTGGTTAAGGGCTCTAATCTTATGAGGATGGATCGCATCGTGTCTGCATTGGAGTACCAGTCATGAGAGAGAGCTCCTACGCACTAGCTCTGGCAGGTTTCGCCTTTATGTTGACAGTCATTTGGGGAGAGCCCCTGCTGCGTGTCCTACGCCGTCTCAAGATTGGGGAGTCAATCCGGGTGGATGGACCACAACGGCACATGACTAAGTTAGGCACCCCCACATTAGGTGGAGTGCTCTTCATCCTGCCTGTATTGCTTATCACGGTGTTGTTCAATGCGGCTTCCATGCTCGGATTGACCATGCTGGGTCGATCAATCTTCCTCCCCATGGGAACGTTAATCGTATTTGGTTTATTAGGTTCGGTGGATGATTGGAAGAAGTTAAGGGGTAAACGAAGTGATGAGCGTGGAATGCGAGCCAGGACTAAGTTCCTGATCCAGATCATATTTGGGATCATCATATCGATCGGTTTGCAGTACATCTTGCAAGCTCCAGAACTGTATCTGCCATGGCTTAACCGGGAATTTACCCTTGGTATATGGTACATACCCATCGCAACTCTGCTCATTGTTGGTTTCTCCAATGCAGTTAATTTTACCGACGGCTTGGATGGGTTGGCTGGATTGATCTCTGCCACCTGTTTTGCTACCTTTGGCATGATTGCTTTACTACAAGGACAGCTTTACCTGGCGCGCTTCTGCTTCACACTGGTAGGTGCCTTGTTCGGTTTCCTCTGGTTCAACGTTCACCCTGCACAGTTGATCATGGGCGACATTGGCGCCTTACCATTGGGTGCAACTTTGGCAGTTGTTGCCCTGATGTCTGGTCAATGGATATTATTACCGTTGATTGCTGTCATCCCTTTGAGCGAGATGGTAAGTGTGATCTTACAGGTGGGTTATTTTAAGTACACCAAGGGTAAGCGATTATTCAAAATGGCACCTCTTCACCATCACTTTGAGTTATTAGGATGGAGCGAAACACAAGTGGTGCAGCGTTTTTGGTTGATTGGTCTATTGTCAGCGATTATCGGCGCTGCAATTGCGATTGGATGATTGGTTGAAGGTTGAGAGAAACTTGAATGACTGAATGGAAAGATAAACACGTGATTGTCATCGGAGCTGCCAGGCAGGGAATTGCCTTGGGGCGCTTTCTGGCGTTGCATGGTGCACGGGTGATCATCAACGACCAAAAAACTTCAAAGCAGCTTGAAACCGCCAGTAAATCAATGAATGACCTTGACGAGCAGGTTGCTTCACGAATTGAGTGGTTCTTGGGGAGTCATCCACTCTCTTTGCTGGATGGAATCGATCTCATGTGTGTATCAGGTGGCGTTCCATTGAATCTTCCACTTATTCAAGAAGCGAACTGCCGTGGTATTCCACTCTCCAACGATTCACAGATATTTCTCGAAGAGTGCCCTTGCTGCACGATCGGAATCACTGGTTCGGCTGGAAAGACAACCACTACCAGCCTGGTTGGGAAAATTGCTGAGACTGCGATCAACTCAAGCCCGGATGGACAATCACCATATCGAAAGGTTTGGGTGGGTGGCAATATCGGAACGCCATTATTGGCAGTGGTGGATGAGATGAATGCTAATGACTTAGCTGTGATGGAGCTCTCCAGCTTTCAATTGGAACTCATGACGAAGTCGGTCAATATTGCCTGCGTTCTGAATATCACTCCCAACCATCTGGACCGGCATGGCACGATGGCAGCTTATGTTGCAGCCAAGCGTCGTATTTTTGATTACCAAACCGACCATGATACTTCCGTTTTAGGACGTGATGATCCAGGTGCTTGGAGCCTGCTTGAAAGGGTGCGAGGCAGGCGATGTATGTTTGGGGTAGATATGCCAGTTGGTGGAATGCAAGGAGCATTTGTCGATGACGAATGGGTCTGTTTATCGGATGCTAAAACTGTAACCCGCATACTACGGCAGGCGGAAATCCCCTTACGTGGTTGGCATAATGTGGAAAACGTCCTGGCAGCCTGCACTATCAGCCAGGCATCAGGATTCACAGCCAAGGCTATGCGAGAGGCAATCATATCATTTACCGGCGTACCTCACCGGCTGGAATGGGTGCATTTTTGGAAAGGAGCAGACTGGTTCAACGATTCGATTGCCACTGCTCCCGAACGGGTTATGGCAGCCATACACTCATTTGATTCGCCTGCTGATATTCACCGACCTATTGTGCTCCTGGCAGGCGGGCGGGACAAGAATTTGCCTTGGAATGAGCTTGCGAATTTGATCCACGCAAGAGTGGATCACTTGATCTTGTTTGGGGAAGCAGCTGGAAAGATTGCCTCTGCGGTTGGCAATAATAAACCCGGTGCACACCCCTTTACGGTGGAATCGTGTAATGGTTTGGAACAGGCAGTTGAGGTGGCAGCCAGGGAGGTGGAGCCAGGTGATATTGTCCTGCTCTCACCAGGTGGTACCAGTTTTGATGAATTCCGCGATTTTGAAGAGCGCGGGGAGGCTTTTAAACGATGGGTACTCAATCTTTCGTGCATGTGAGAGGCGATCGCAGGTCGGTAATACAAGGAGCGCCGGCAAAAACACATCGCCCGACGCGTTTGGGGTTTGACGTGCCATTATTATTGGTGGTCATTTGTCTGATCCTGTTCGGGATGTTGATGGTGTACTCCGCCAGTGCCGATTACTCGTACCAGGTATATGGATCGCCCGCTTATATTTTCATGCGCCAGTTGCGCTGGTTGGGTCTAGGCAGCCTGGTGATGATCTTTTTAGCCTGGATGGATTATCACTGGTGGAAGAAATTTGCCTTGTTCCTGATGGCTGGGACGATATTTGCCCTGGTGGCGGTGCTGATCATCCAGGATACTCGTTTGGGATCGGTGCGTAGCTTATTCCGTGGATCAATCCAACCATCCGAATTGGCGAAGTTTGGGATCGTCATTTATCTTTCAGTTTGGTTGCATAACCGGCGAGATATGCTAAAAAATATTTATATTGCTCTGCTCCCCCTGAGTGTGATCATGGGGGTCGTGGGTGGGTTGATCGCCTTGCAACCAGATTTGAGTGCGGTCGTGACCATTGGTTTATTGGGCACATTAATGTTTTTCCTGGCAGGAGGTTCACTGAAGCATTTTCTGTTTATGATGGCAGTTGGTTTCCTCGTAGGTGTAATTGTTTTGCGCTCTGGATTATTCCCCACTGGTCCAGACCGGATGAATAGCTTCCTGGCTGGTCTTAAAGATCCACTGCAGTATTCTGAGCATGTACGCCGCTCGTTGGAAGCTTTCATGCAGGGCGGTTGGTTCGGGGTGGGGATTGGAAAATCCCAAACCAAGCTGAATGGGCTTCCCTTTCCACACACAGATAGCGTGTTTGCTGTGGTTGGAGAAGAGACAGGCGTGTTGGGGGCAGGGATACTCGTCATCTTGTACCTGATCTTAATGTGGCGCGGCTGGGTGACTGCCCGTAGGGCACCGGACGGTTTGGGGATGCTCTTGTGTGGTGGGCTCACCTTTTGGTTGACGTTGGAAGCCTTCATCAATATGTTGGTGATGGTAGGCTTGCTACCTTTCGCTGGAAATGCTCTACCGTTCATCAGTTCAGGTGGCTCCAACTTAATGGTCGTTATGTCTTCTGTGGGAATTATCTTGAACATTTCAAGGATGTCCGAGAAATCCAAACAACGTGAGGAGAAGGGTACCAATGCGGTTGTTAATTTGCGCGGGGGGGACAGGCGGCGGCGTATATCCCGCCCTGTCAGTCCTCAAGCAGCTGATGAGCGCGAATCCTGAGCCAATGCCGGATGTTCAGGCAAAAGCCGGACAGGCCCCTCCAGAAGGGCTCCATGTGCTGTGGGTTGGTAGCAGCGGTGGTATGGAAGCTGATCTGGTGAAGCGGGAAGGGTTTCGATTCGAAGCCATCCCAGCTGCAGGTGTGCATGGGGTTGGTTTGCGATCCTTGCCGCGGAACCTCTGGCAGGTTGGAAGAGGGTTTTTCTCATCCAGACGTATCTTGCGCAAATTTCGTCCGGAAGTGTTGTTCTTTACTGGTGGGTATGTGGCTGTCCCGATGGCGCTGGCAGCCCGGATTTCCGGTCGACCCAAGAGCCTGCTGTATGTTCCGGATATCGAGCCAGGTTTAGCGCTCAAGACCATTGCCCGGTTTAGTGATTGCATTACTCTGACGGTGGAGGAATCAGGTGCCTTCTTCCCAAAGCACCCTTCAAAAGTGGTCACTGGCTACCCTCTTCGACCTGGACTGGACCGGTGGACAATTACTGAGGCGCGCAGCTTTTTCGCACTCCAGGAGGAGCTACCCGTCCTGCTGGTGTTTGGTGGCAGCAAGGGTGCACGCTCCATCAATCAGGCATTAGCTGTAGCACTTCCCGAGCTGTTGCAGGAAATGCTGGTGATTCACATCACCGGAAGATTGGATTGGCAAATGATGGAACAAGCCAGGGCAAGCTTATCTACCGCGCAGCTTAACCGCTACCGACCTTACCCATACCTGTATGATGAAATTGGTGCAGCCATGCAACTGGCAGACTTGGCACTCACTCGATCTGGGGCATCCATACTGGGCGAGTTTCCAATATTTGGATTGCCTGCCATCCTGGTGCCATACCCGTATGCCTGGAGGTACCAACGTGTAAATGCCAGCTACCTGGTGAAGCGTGGTGCTGCTGAGATGATCGAAGATTCACAACTCGCAGAGCAGATCATCCCGAAGGTACGTGGCCTGATTGCAGATCATGACAAACGGGAGAAAATGTCTCAAGCAATGCATTCACTGGCTAAGCCTGATGCTGCAGCCAGGATTGCCAGCCTGCTGACCGATCTGGCAACAACGGCCAACCAGACAGGTTCACAAAATGTTCCCAATCCGTCTGATTAGGAGCGTACGATGGTTTATCTGAATTTTATTTTCTTTTGTTTTGTGATCTTATTCGCTGTTATCGGCGCAATGCGCGGTTGGGCCAAGGAGATGTTGGTTACTGCCAGCGCAGTGTTGGCATTATTCATCATCACCGTGCTTGAGACGTACGTCAAGGGTTTGACACAATCGTTTACCGTCCAAGGGTCAACCGCTCAATTTTGGATGCGTGTGGCAATCGTCATTCTCCTGACATTTTTTGGATACCAAACGCCCAACTTGCCCAGATTGGGTGGGGATCGATTTGTGCGTGAGCGCCTGCAGGATTCGTTACTGGGAATCTTCCTGGGTGCATTGAACGGTTACCTGATCGTAGGTTCGATCTGGTACTTCTTATCCGCAGCCAATTACCAGGCGATTTCTTATATTATTCCACCCGATCCGAACTCTATCCCGGGTCAGGCGGCACTAAAACTCCTTACCTGGATGGCTCCTGCCTGGTTGGGTGTTCCCTTTATTTATTTTGCCATTGCATTGTCATTCATCTTTGTGATCGTGGTCTTTTTATGACAGAACGTAAGTCGGTGCATTTCATTGGGATTGGAGGTACAGGCTTGTCAGCCATCGCCCGGGTACTGCTCGAAAGCGGATACCATGTTACTGGTTCTGACCGTACTTTATCTCCCCTGGCAAAAAGTCTTCAGGCGGATGGTGTACGGATTGATATCGGTCACCGTGCCGAGAACGTAGGGGACACTCAGCTGGTGGTCCGTTCATCCGCAGTTCCCGATGACAATGTTGAAGTCTTGGCTGCTCAGAAACAAGGCATCCCCGTGCTAAAGCGCAGTGAATTTTTATCCAGCTTAATGGACGAACATTTTGGGATCGCTGTGGCCGGTACGCATGGCAAGACGACAACCACCGCCATGATTGCCTGGATGCTTACATTCTTGAAACAGGATCCGACATTTATTTCCGGAGGTGTCTTGAATAACTTGGGTACCAATGCCCACGCCGGAAAGGGACAGGCATTGGTAATTGAAGCCGATGAATATGACCATATGTTCCTTGGGCTGAAGCCGAAATTGGCGGTGATCACCAATATCGAGCATGACCATCCGGATTGTTACCCCACAGCAGATGATTTCTTTAAGGCGTTTGATGAATTTGCCTCCCAGGTGGGGAGCGATGGGACGCTTCTGGTTTGCACGAATGATCGTGGCGCCGCCCAGTTGGGTCGGATCGCAAGTGAACGCGGGCAGAAGGTATTCTCGTATGCCATCCGTGATTCCAATAATGGCTCAGCAGATCAGATGGCAGATTATCTGGCGGATACGCTCACTACTAACCAATATGGTGGTATGAGCTTTATCGCCAGGTGCACCTCGGCCGGAAGACAGTTTGAGCTTCGTCCGGCAATCAACCTGCTTATACCGGGTAAGCATAATATCCAAAATGCCCTGGCGACCTTGGCAGTCGCCCACCAGATGAAATTGTCTGTCGAGCAGGCCAGCCAGGCCCTCTCCGAATTTCGAGGCACTGGGCGAAGGTTCGAAGTCCGCGGTGAGATCAACCGCATTACAGTCATCGATGATTACGCTCACCATCCAACTGAAATCCGGGCGACCTTATCCGCAGCTCGCATGCGGTACCCTAAGAGCAAATTATGGGTGGTATGGCAGCCCCATACATACTCACGCACACGTTTGTTATTTAATGATTTTGTGGCTGCTTTCGAGCAGGCGGATCATGTCGTAGTGACAGAAATCTATGCGGCACGTGAAAAGCAGCCGGATGATGGATTTTCATCCCGGCAGGTAGTGGCTGCAATGACCTATCCGGATGCCCGTTACATCCCAGACTTTTCTCAAGCATCGACATACCTGGCGGATCGATTGATGCCAGGAGATGTACTGATCGTTCTATCCGCAGGTGATGCGGATCAAATCAGCACCAGGGTAGAAGCGTTATTAAAAGAGAGGAGCGAGAAAAGTGACTAACACGGTTACGACCATAAGAGCAGTGTATTACCCAGATGTGAAAGGTGTTCACAGATACGATCCAGAATTGGAGCCGTACCAGTCACTGTTCTTGAAACCTTTGACCAACAAAAAGAGTACATTTTCGAAAAAGGAGCTTGAGGTGATGTTGAAGGATCCACTGCACTCGCCCAGGCTGATCCTTTATTTGATTGATTTTGTCAAGGAAATGTAACCACGTTAGAAAGGATCCTTGTGACGATTTATCCGGCTCAACTGCAAACATTACGCAATGCATTTGGCGTACGGTTGCAGGAAAATGTACTCCTGAAGCGTTACACTGCGGCTCGCATCGGTGGAAAGGCCGATGCCATGGTCACGGTTGAATCTTCAGATGAGCTGGCAGAGGTTACAAAACTCTTATGGGAACTAGACATTCCTTTCACTATCCTTGGTAGCGGCTCAAATGTATTGGTATCTGACATAGGTGTAAGGCAGGTGGTTGTTCTTAATCATGCCAAGAAAATCCAACTCGACACTCACTCGCAGCCCCCGATGGTATGGGTTGAATCGGGAGCCAATTTTGGCGCACTTGCCCGACAGGCAGCTACCCACGGTTTATCCGGTTTGGAATGGGCGGCAGGTATCCCGGGGACGGTAGGTGGTGCAGTGTATGGTAATGCTGGTGCACATGGCAGTGACATGTCAAGCAACCTGGTGATGGCAAAAATCTTGCATCGAAGACAATCAAATGGTGATCATCAACAGGAAATTTTGCAGGAGGAATGGTCTGTAGAGCGTTTTGAATATGAATACCGGAGCAGTAGTATCAAACGCCAACCTGGCCGGGTGGTGGTTTTGTCGGCACAGTTGAAGCTGGATCAAAGCACACCTGTTACCGTACAGGCAAAAATGGATGAGTATAAGGCGATACGGCGTACCTCACAACCTTCCGGGGCTTCTTTGGGCTCGATCTTCAAGAATCCTCATGGTGATTATGCCGGACGGCTAATTGAAGCTGCAGGTTTGAAGGGTAAGAAAATTGGTAAGGTAGAAATCAGCCAGAAGCATGCCAATTTTTTTATCAACCAGGATAGTGCTACAGCAAGCGATTATGCTGCCCTGATCAAGGTGACACAGGAGAAGGTTTTGGAAAAATTTGGTGTCAGCTTGGAATTAGAGATCGAATTATTAGGTGAGTGGACGGATCGGTAAAGGCATTTGAATGGAAACGGGACGTAAGCTGCGGGTTGGAGTGATATTCGGCGGGCGCTCGGGAGAACACGAGATCTCGCTGATGTCGGCGCGCTCGGTGCTGAGCGTGCTCGACCCGCTCCGTTATGAAGTGATACAGATTGGCATCACTCAGGAAGGTTCATGGTTGACGGGAGAGAATGTGCTGGAGGCCATGCAAAAAGGTCAGACTGACGTGCTTGAAACCGCCGCATTGCTGCCAGATCCTGCATGGGCAGGGATTCATACCATCCACAAGACCGAGCCTGGATTCTTAATGAACCTGCTCACCAAGCTGGATGTTGTATTCCCCGTCCTGCACGGGACGTACGGTGAAGACGGCACCGTGCAGGGTCTGCTGGAGATGGCTGATATCGCCTACGTTGGAGCAGGTGTGCTGGGGTCTTCGGTGGGGATGGACAAGGGTATATTTCAGGATGTCATGCTCGCACATCACATCCCGGTCGTTGAGACGATGGTAGTTCTGCGCAGTGAATTATCGATCCGCATGGATGCGATCATCACCACCGCTGAGCAGATGGCCTCTTACCCACTGTTCGTAAAACCCGCCAACCTGGGTTCCTCTGTGGGTGTGAGTAAATGTCAAAACCGGGCTGACCTCCTGGAAGGCATCCTGGAAGCTGCCCGATATGATCGGCGAATTTTAATCCAACGTGGGGTCAATGCACGTGAGATCGAAGTGAGCGTTCTCGGTAATGATACACCGGAGGCATCCACGCCCGGTGAGGTCATCCCCAGCCGTGAGTATTACTCTTATGAAGCCAAGTATGTGGATAATGCATCAGAACTACTTATCCCTGCCCCAATTCCCGAAGCTACCGCAGAGCTAGCCCGGCGGCTTGCTGTGAGGGCTTTTAAAGCCATCGATTGCCAGGGCATGGCGCGGGTCGATTTCCTTCTGGACCGGGATAATGGTAATCTTTATTTGAATGAGCTTAACACGATACCTGGTTTTACAAGCATAAGTATGTATTCAAAGCTTTGGGGAGCCTGCGGTTTACCCTACCCCAAGCTCGTGGACCGTTTGATCGAGCTGGCTATCGAACGTAAAGCAGATAGCCAAAAAACCCTTCATCGGTATATGGGATGACATATGACAGAGTTTGAGCGTGATTTAAATCGACAGAGATCAACATCAGATCTTGGCAGAGCCCGCAAGAGGAAAATAAAGCGCGAGCATGGATCAGGGACCTCCACCCAAGCTGAGATAGTTACAAACAAGCGTAAAGCTGTACGGTCGCGTGCCTCAAGCAGGAGTGGACCATCCATCAGGGAGCGACTGGTCGCTGCCCAGATCAAGATGTCAACCGTTTCAATGCCTTCGATCCAGGGAATGCTCAGCTCTAAATTAGGGCTTGATTCCCACATATCTACGCCTGAGCAATCCTCACGAAAAACATTATTCGTAAGCAAGGTATCAGCTCCTCGTAATCCCCACCGCAAAGCAGAATCACGGCGGAGTGATAATCTTTATGAGGCTACACCACGCACGGAAACTCAGCGTATTACCCATACCGGGCGTGATTACCTCCCTCGAAAGAGCCGCAGGGTATATGATGCCCACTCAGATGCTGCTCCACCCGTTATGGTGCGCGGAGGGATGGGTGGGATGGCCTTTGGTCGGTCAGCCTCGTCGCGATTACATAAGCAAAGATCGCCCAGGCGTCGTATCGATGTTCCCCTGAACGTCCCTGGGGCTGAGCTTCGTCTGCCATCGCTTCCTTTCCTTCACCTGGGCTGGAGGGCGGTCTCTCTCATGATGGTCTTAATGATGTCCGCCAGCTTGTTTCTCATCTGGAAAGCACCTGTTTTCCAAATCAATACAGTGGAAGCAAAAGGATTGCAGCGCTTGACGGTGGGTGATCTGAATGCGGTAATGGGAACGTTTGGAAAGTCGGTATTCACCATCAATCCTACCTCGTTGGATAAGATACTATACCAGGCATTCCCTGAGTTATCCAAAATTTCCGTCAGGGTCAATCTACCCGCAAGTGTGAAAGTGGTGGTCACTGAACGTGAGCCGGTCATTTCTTGGGTTCAGGATGGGGTTGAGGCCTGGGTGGATGCAGAAGGTGTTTCATTCCCACCAAGGGGTAACCCAACGACTACGCTGATCAGGGTGGAAGGACGTGGCACCCCACCGAGCACTGCTGCAGCAGCCTCACCGGATAATCTGCAGATCCTGCCAGGAGCAGTCGCATCTACTTCCAGTCCCAATAATCCTACATTGAAGCTGTCACATGAGCTGGTTTCAGCCATCCTTTCACTTGGTGCGAAGATGCCTGCAGATACATTGCTGGTGTATGACAGTGAGCACGGGTTGGGATGGAATGATCCCAATGGCTGGGAAGTATTTTTTGGGGCAGAAGACCAGGATATGGAAATGAAATTAGTTGTATATCAAGCACTGGTGGACCGCTTACAAAGTGAAGGAATTCAACCAGCTTTGATCAGCGTGGAGTATGTCCACGCACCATATTATCGGATGGAGCGGTGATCTCGCCGCAAAGAAGTGATTATGGACGAACTAATCATTGTCGCAATTGATATAGGCACGACCAAGATATGCACCCTGGTTGGTCGTGAAGAAGCGCCAGGCCAATTACGCATCCTGGGAGTAGGCGTAGAACCATCTCAAGGCGTGCGTAAGGGTGTGGTGGTGGATATGGTTGCTGCATCACAAGCTGTGGTGCGTTCCGTGGAAAAAGCAGAGCGAACCTGTGGGCTGGAGATTGATTCCGCCCTGGTCAGTCTGGCAGGCTCACATGTTTCATCCGTCAACAGTCGGGGTGTGGTGGGCGTCGCAGGACGAATGATTGATGAAGGTGATATCGCCCGGGCAATTGATGCTGCCAAGGCGGTCAATATTCCTCATAACCGTGAAATCATACATATTATTCAACGTGGATTTAGCATTGACGGGCAGGAAGGAATACGAAAGCCTTTAGGAATGCATGGCTACCGCCTGGAGGTTGAAACCCATATCATCACAGCTTCGGCAGCTTCGGTGGAAAATCTACGGCAGTGTGTCGGCGCAGCTGGCGTGGAGGTATCTCAGTTCGTGCTTAACCCCCTGGCTTCGGCTGAAGTTGTCTTGACTGAGACCGAGCGTGAGATGGGTGTGGTGATTTGTGATATGGGTGGTGGTACCACTGATATGGCGATCTATATCGGCGGCGATGTCTGGCACACCAATGTTTTAGCGGTCGGTGGGGACCATATCACATCCGATATTGCGCATGGGCTACGCCTGCCTATCACCCAGGCAGAGGAAATAAAAATAAAGCATGGGCATGCTGTTCGTGATGAAGTCAATCTGAATGAATCATTTAGCATCAAGCCGTTTGGTGAGGAACAGCCCGTGGAGATCAACCGCCAGGAGCTTGCCCATATTATCGAAGCCCGGGTGGAGGAGATATTTAGTCTGGTCCTGCAGGAAATTAAACGCTCAGGGTATGATGGTTTGCTTCCCGCAGGCATGGTCCTCACAGGAGGATCCAGTATTCTGCCAGGTATTCGGTCGTTAGCCAGCCAGACTCTTAATCTCCCGGTCCGCATTGCCATGCCCGAAGATTTGATCGGTATGTCTGACAAACTGGATTCACCAGCTTATTCGACCAGTGTTGGCTTGCTCAAGTGGGCATTGTTAATGACTGATATTTACGTGCAGCCTACCCGCCAGGGGATTCGTATCGGAACAGCGACCGGCGGAATTGAGTGGGAATCGGTTAAGAATTTTCTAAGGAGGTTACTGCCATAAGTGAATACTCTTTCCATACCTTACACTTGCAATAATTTGGGATCGCTAATAGAGCGAACCAGCGAAATACCAATTCATTTCACATATATTTAGGAGGAGGACCGTAATCATGAACCAAAATATGAATTTCTCGAGCCAGTTGGAATCCTTTGCCCACATCAAAGTAGTGGGCGTGGGAGGTGGTGGATGCAACGCCGTTGAGAGGATGATCAAAGAAGGTCTTCAGGGTGTTGAATTCATTGCCATAAACACAGATGCCCAGGCACTGATGCTTTCCAGCGCCCCAACGCGGGTGCGTATAGGCGAAAAGCTTACCCGAGGCCTGGGTTCCGGTGGAAACCCGGAGCAAGGGCGCAAGGCTGCCGAAGAATCACAGGAAGCCCTTTACAACGTGCTGCGCGGGGCGGATATGGTCTTCGTCACCGGTGGAATGGGTGGTGGTACCGGTACCGGAGCTGCCTCCATGATTGCACAGATCGGACGCGAGCTTGGTGCCCTTACCATTGGTGTGGTCACCCGTCCATTTGCATTTGAAGGCTCAAAACGCATCCAGGTTGCAGAAGCAGGCATCGAAAAATTGAAGGAGCAAGCCGATACATTGATCGTCATCCCCAATGACCGCTTGCTTCAAATCGTCGATAAACATGCCAATCTACAGGATGCATTCAGGGTCGCCGATGATGTACTTCGCCAGGGTGTACAGGGTATTTCAGAGCTGATCACCGTCCCTGGACTGATCAACCTGGACTTTGCAGATGTACGGACGATCATGTCTGAAGGCGGTGCAGCGCTTATGGCAGTGGGCACTGGGCGCGGGGATGATCGCGCAAAAATGGCAGCTGAGCAAGCTATTTCCAGCCAGTTGCTGGATATCACTATCGATGGTGCACGCGGCATCCTGTTCAACGTCACCGGTGGACCCGACCTGACCTTGTTCGAGGTCAATCAGGCGGCTGCAATAATTAAGGAAACTGCGCATCCGGATGTTAATTTGATCTTCGGTGCAGTGATTGACCAGAACATGGGCGATGAAGTGCGCGTGACGGTGATCGCGACGGGTTTTGAACGCACAGGTATGGCAGTCCGTCGGACAGCTGAGCCACAGAAAAACTCGTTGCGTCAGGAAAAGCCAACCATGATCCAGGATGAGGCGGCGCGTGAGCTGCAGTCCGTCGAGGTTGCCAAGACCGACTTTACACCGCGCACATTCAATACTGAGGACTTGGATATCCCAACCTTCCTGCGAAACCGCATTCATAATTAGTCTAGGTTTGCGCAGTCTGGTTTAGGAAAGGGATCAGCATGCCACGCGCAGCTCCCGGCGATATCGCCAGGGGGGCGCTGCGCCGGAAACTCCCGGAAAATCTACGGGTATCTGTCCGAAATTCAGACGGGTGCCTGGCAAGATATCCTTATCGTTTCGGGATGGAGACGTATCTACACCTGTGTCAGAGCAGATCCCGAAAGTGTTGTTACTTCACCCTGCATTTATCCGGTTTTGGGGTTGAACGTGGTCGTTTGGGTGAGGTTGTAAGCTTGGTAGGGGATTGCTGGCCTCCTCCTCCCGGCAATCCCCACCGGCCCACTGCATCAATTTGTGCCACTAAGTGGGTTGGTGGGAAGCATAGGAACCCTACACAGATGGATAACGGGAGGATTTGTTTTATCTCAGAAAATCAGAAAAATGGGGGAGTTTTTTTGCCACTTCGAATGTACTCTACATTTAACAACCATCAAATATCTACCAATCTTAAAGATTTGAATCATTGTGAATATTTTAAGAATAATCGCTCATATTTCTCTTGCATAGTGAAGAACCCTGTGCTAAAATTTGAGCACTTCCACTCCCACCTGTGCGGGTATAGGGATGTGGAACCCCCTTCTATAGCGATTACAAATGTTCTAGAAACATAGGTAAAACATATGCGCTGTCCTTATTGCAGACATGATGAATCTAGGGTAATTGACACTTCACACGATACACGTGGCGGAGTAAGACGCCGCAGGGAATGTGAGAATTGCGGTCAACGTTTTAGTACTTATGAGCGTCCTATCCTGGCAACACCGCTGATCGTAAAACAGGATGGAACGCGCGAAGAGTTCGATCATGAGAAACTAAGCCGGGGTATACGCATCGCATGTGCTAAGCGTCCCGTCCCTGCAGCTGATGTTGATCGGCTGGTGGGGGAGATTGAAGCTACACTCCAAGCTATGGGGCGTGCGGAAGTTTCCTCCCGGGTGGTTGGTGATATGGTCATCGCAGGTCTAAAGGAAATGGACCAGATTGCCTACATTCGTTATGCCATTGTTTATCTTGGTTTGGATGATTTACGCTCCATCCGCAATGAGATCGACCATTTATTGGAAGGCTGAGAATTATTAAGGTGGTTTGGAGAGCTATTATGGTACAGACTTCATACGAACGAATTGACCGGTATGGTTTGATCCCGACCCCTGAGATACCTGCTGGATTATCGGAGATTCATCTAACAGATAACGCGCGTCAGGTACTCATTCGGCGTTATGTCAGGCGTGATCGTGAAGGTAAACCTGCCGAAAGTATCGAAGGAATGTTTTGGCGGGTAGCTTATCATGTAGCTAAAGTCGAGCAGATCTGGAACGGGAATGAGATGGACCGTGCAGGTCAATTCTACATGCTACTCACCAGCAAACAATTCTTTCCCAACTCTCCCACATTTACCGGCGCAGGAACTCCCTTGGGTCAGCTGGCAGCCTGTTTTGTGCTGCCAGTTTCGGATGATATGGGACGACATGAGGCTGGGATATTTCAAACCTTGCGCGATGCAGCTTTGATCCAGCAGACTGGTGGAGGGAATGGATTTTCCTTCTCCCGGCTAAGACCAAAAAATACGCTGGTTAAAGCATCTGCTGGGCAGGCGACTGGTCCGGTTGGTTTCTTACGAGTATATGATAAGGCATTTGGCGAGATTGCTCAGGGTGGTACACGCCGTGGTGCGAATATGGCTGTATTACGCGTCGATCACCCCGATATCGAAGATTTCATCAATTGCAAGACGGATGAAAATGCCATCACCAACTTTAATATCTCAGTAGGGATCACCGATGCTTTTATACATGCCGTGGAAAACGATGGAATGTGGGATCTGCGCTTTCCGGATGTTGCCAGCCCTGCATACCATGAATTTCACGGGACGTTGGAGATGGCCGAGAAAGCCGGTATCCCCATCATCACCTACCGGCAAGTCAGAGCACGCGATTTATTCGATAAAATCGTTAAGCAAGCCCACCACAACGGGGAACCCGGCATGCTGTTTTTGGACACTGCAAATCGTTCCAATCCTGTTCCTCATTTATACCAGCTTGAAGCAACCAATCCTTGCGGGGAGCAATGGTTGGGTCCATATGAAAACTGCTGTCTGGGTTCAGTGAACCTGGCGGAAATGCTTGGTGCAATCCATCAGGTGGATTGGGAGAAGCTGCGTGTCGCAGTGGAAACCGCCACTATTTTTTTGGATGATGTCATTCAAGCCAATGCATACGTCCCAGCGGTGCCTCAGCTCAAAAAAGCCGCTGATCAGGCTCGCCGGATAGGGTTGGGGATGATGGGCCTGGGCGATTTGATGTATCACTGCGGCATCCGTTATGGCTCAGAAGAAGGGCAGGAATTTGCGGCGCAGGTGATGGAATTCATCCGGTATCATGCCATGCTTACCAGCATCGAGTTGGCTGGAAAACGAGGGGCTTTCCCATCCATCAAGGGTTCTATCTATGACCCTGAACAGATAGGTTGGGTACCTCCCAAGCCAATCACACCATTCAGTCGTGATTTCAATCGACCTGCAGTGGACTGGGAAAATGTCGTTCAGGGGATCAAGACCCATGGCATTCGCAATGCTGCCCAAACCACCATAGCGCCCACAGGCACCATCGCCACTGTTGCTGGATGTGAAGGATACGGTTGTGAGCCGGTGTTTGCCCTGGCTTATATCCGCCACGTAAACGATAACGGGCATGACCTGCCACTGACCTATACCAGCCCCCAATTTGAAAATGCGTTGTTAGACGGAGGGATCGACGAGCATACGCGCCAGTCGATCGTTGAACAGGTGATGGAGAGCGGCACCTGCCAGGGGAACGAAGCAGTCCCCGAGCAGATCCAACATGTGTTTGTCGTTTCGCAGGATATCAGTGCCGAGGAACATGTACGCATGCAGGCAGCCATGCAGGCTTTTGTGGATAACAGTCTCAGCAAGACGGTGAACTTCCCGCCCAATGCCACCGAAGAGGATGTTGCCACTGCATACTTGTTGGCCTGGAAGTTGGCATGTAAAGGGATTACAGTTTATGTGACTGGGTCCCGGCAGAAGGTCGTCCTGGAGACGAAAGCCACCTCACGAGAAAGAGAATTTAACCTTCAAGGCGAACAAATTCAAGAAGACAAGAAAGCCATCATCTCTGCTGAAGAGGAACACGTTTGGTCAGTATCGAAAAAGCCTCGCCCGCGACGCTTGAGAGGCTACACGTATAGCATCAGCACTCCGGTAGGAAAAGCTTTCGTGACAGTCAATGAGAATGGCGGCGATCATCCATTTGAGGTATTTGTCAGCACGGCCAAAGCTGGCTCAGAAACTGCTGCAGTCTCTGAGGCCATTGGACGGTTAATCTCATACCTGCTGCGCATTGCCTCTCCAATCATGCCGCGCGAGCGGCTTAAGGAGATTGTCAAGCAGCTCTCTGGTATAGGGGGTGGGAGATCATTAGGCTTTGGTCCCAACCGGGTGCGTTCGCTCCCGGACGGGGTAGCCCAAACCCTGGCGGAATATCTTGAAGATTCGGAGGAATATCAAGAAGCTGCCGCCAACGGTGGGAATGGTGGTTACGGGAAATACCCAATTCGTCCATCAGATATCCCGGAACAAACACATTCGGCGGCACAACCAGCCTTCCAGATTGGCGATCTATGTCCGGATTGTGGTCAAGCAGCAGTTGTTAATGAAGAAGGCTGCCGTAAATGCTACGCGTGCGGGTATTCTGAGTGTTAATTTAATAACGTAAATAGCACAGGGCGCCAAAACGGTGCCCTGTTTTGTTAATTCAGCGTTTTTGCTTCCAATTTGGTGATCAAAACATCTAAAAGAATGGAATTGACCTGGCTGGCTTGAGTGCTGAACCTGGCTTGAGCAGTAGCTTGCATGGATGGGTCTTGGGTACCTTGTAGCATGGGTCCTCCACCCAATCCAGCTGCACTACCTGCGTCACCCCCGGAAATAACAACTCCTCCATCATCGCCAGGCATAGCACCTCCAGATGGAAAGTTTCTCGTCGTACCACCCGATGATACACTCGGTGGAACGCCTTGTGATCCATCTGGAGGGCTACCTGATGGAAACCCACCACCGGAATTGTCAAAGCCGGGTGTGCTTTGAGGGTTGGGCGTCCCGCGACCCACCATCCCACTTCCCATCGATTGCATCAGGTCCATCAAATCTGTAGATGTGAGATTCATTGCCTCGATAGCCTGAATTTGATCGGGGGTCATTGTGCTTTGGATCTGATTGAGCAAAGCCGCTACTTCGGCTTCAGCCGCCGTCTGGCTGGTACTCAGCGAACGGTAAGCCTGCCACAGGGTCACGAGCGTTGCTGCCTCATCAATGTTGACTGCCAAGTCAGTATCTTCAAGCTTGAGCGTACCAACCACGAACATATTTACCTGTGATAAGCTGCTGCCTGATTGTGCTCCACTAGTTCCGGTAGCATTTTCAGTAGAAGCAGTCTGGTTGGAATTTCCGCTGCAAGCTGCTAATACCAAAACCAGGATAATCATTGTATTTAACAATAAGATAGTCTTTTTCTTCATTTTCTTCTCCATGCGGTTATTCATGTCTTAAAGCTTCGATGGGATCAAGCTGTGCGGCTTTGTTCGCCGGATAAAAACCAAAGAAGATGCCTACGACCGCCGCGGATATAAAAGCAAGCAAAATCGAGTTGGGTGGAACTACGGTGCGCATGTCTCCAATTTTATAAAAGAGCCACGATCCTCCCACCCCCGCGATGACGCCGATCAACCCGCCGGTCAAACTTAGCAGCAGTGCCTCGGTCAGGAATTGACCACGGATATCACCCGGAGTGGCTCCCGTCGCCTGACGGATACCAATCTCACGTGTGCGCTCTGTGACGCTGACCAGCATGATGTTCATGATACCAATCCCACCGACCACGAGCGATACAGCTGCCACCCACGCCAGCAGTGAACGGAAAGCTGCGGTGGTGGATTCCTGGGTGGCGATGATATCTTCCTGCGTCCGGACGGTGAAAGGTAGCTCATCCACCGTAGTTTCGTGGCGCTTAGCCAGCAAGATCTGGATTTGAGTGATAATCTTATCCATGTTATTCAGATTCGCCACCTGTACCAGGATCGTTCCTACCTGATCACCTTGGACGCGTGCAAAGGGTGAAAAAGTAAACTTCTCAAAGACCAGTGTGAGTGGGATATATACCCGCTCATCATAATCGGTATTCCCCACGACGCCTTTCTTCGCCATTACACCCACAACGGTTAACCTGACGTCACCTACATATATTTTTTCGCCCACAGGGTCCGTATCCCCAAATAAGGTCTGTGCAGTGCTGTAACCCAGCACGACTACCTTGGCAGAAGTATTGATATCCTTTTGGGTGATGAACCGCCCGGATCCTTGGGTAACATCTCTAACCTCAGGATACGAAGGGGTAGTACCTACAACTGAGACACCATCCACAGAGGTGCTCCCGTACTTAACCAGCTCAGTGATGTCTCGTTCCACAACCACACCGGAAATGTCGGTGATTGAGCTATCAATTGCTTTGGCATCATCATAACTCAGGAACGTTGTATTCATACCTGCTGTCCGTGAAACCATCTGTACGCCCATACTTTGAGTCACAAAGAGCAAGTTGGTGCCCAGGTCTTTAATATTTTCTGAAATGGTTGCCTCCGTCCCAGCACTGATGGCGATCATAATGATCACGGCGGCTACACCGATGATGACGCCGAGCATGGTCAGTAAGGCGCGCAGCTTATTCCTGGCAATTCCTTCCCCAGCGATGCGTAACACTTCAGACAGCTTCATATTAACCCTCCTGCAGCTGCAAGGGCTGGTGAAATGACATGATTGTTATCCTCATCAATCTTTCCATCCTGGAGATGGATGATCCTTTCAGCATAAGCAGCATTCCTGGCATCATGCGTGATCATTACAATCGTATGTCCCTCAGCATGCAGGTTTTGCAAGATTTCCATGATCTCCAGCCCGGAATGAGAATCTAGGTTACCTGTAGGCTCATCAGCCAGGATCAATGCGGGTGAATTAACCAAAGCCCGGGCAATTGCCACGCGTTGTTGCTGTCCTCCCGACATTTCGGTTGGCTTATGATGATCGCGGTCAACCAGTCCGACAAAAATGAGAGCGTTGCGCGCCAATTCCAATCGATCTTTGGTGGATGTATGCCCGTTTCGCCGGTACACGATTGGCATGAGTACATTTTGTAAAGCTGTTGCCTGGGCAAGCAGGTTGTACGATTGGAAAACAAAACCGATTTTTTGATTACGGATGCGTGCCAATTGCTCGCGGCTCATCCGACTAACATCCTCACCTGCTAGCAGGTATGTCCCGCTGGTGGGACGGTCCAGGCAGCCTAGGATATTCATCAATGTGGACTTGCCTGAACCGGAGGGACCCATGATGGCAAGGAACTCACCTGCCTGGACATTCAGGCTGACTCCATCTAAAGCAACCACCTGGACATCGCCCATCTGGTAGATCTTGGTTAATTGGTCGATTTCGATGATGGGTGATTCGGTCATGGGGTTGTCTCCACAATTCCGGTCGTGACCACATCACCCTCATTCAATCCAGATTTGATCTCAGCATAGGTGTAGTCCATCAAGCCAACTTCAACAGTTTTCAGCACAGGGGTACCGTTTTCCATGACAAATACTGCATAACTTCCTTCAGAAAGCTCCCGCAACGCTTCGACCGGGACAAGCAGGACATTCTGAGCTTGGTTACTGATGATCTCAACCGTAGCGCTCAAGCCAATAGGAAGGGTCTGTGGTTTAGAAAACGATTCAGTATCCAATTGCACAGTGGAGCGAACCGCAGTGACATTCCCAACTCCGATAAGGCTTGGGTCTACACTGATCACCTTCCCCGTGAAAATCTGGTTGGGCAAGGCATCGAAGGTGACCTGTACGTTATAATCAACGCCGATGTTGTTTAAATCCGTCTCATCCACTAATACTTCCAGATATGGCTGGCTGAGGTCAGCCAGGGTAATAAATGCATTGGTGCCAACGTTATCACCTACCTGAGACGAGATCGCCAGGATTGTCCCATCGAAGGGGGCGAGGATCGTGCTGCTGATCGATTCTTGCTCGACAACTTCTAATTGCGCTTTGGAATTATCTAGCTGCGCCTGAGCGATGGCGATATCCAATGAGCCAGATCCGGACGAATCCGTCAAGTCTGCCATCTGGGTTTGGTACTCCAAGATTTGAGATTGCATTAATTGGATGGATGCCTGTATGGATGCAATTTCGGCATCTGCAGCATCGAGCTCAGCTTGTGAATAATTAGAGCTACACCAATTTAGGTTTAGTTCAGCGGCTTGTAATTGCTGATATTCTGTGCTATTCGTCAGATGTGCTGAGCGGTTGTAACGCTCTAAAGCTATGTCGTACGCGTCTTGTTTGCTTGCAATCGTATCACTACCACAGCGTTTTCCATTCATTGTTGCACGCGTATTGATCAGCGTGGTGAGGGTACTCTGCGTTTCAATTAGATCCAGCTGCTTTTGAGCCAGATTCGATTGGATCTGTGCCTGGGTGACATCATTGGTTGTGGTGGAGTTGAGATCATCCAAATTTTGCTGAGCCTGCAATACTGAGAGTTGGGCTGAGGTCAGCTTGGACTGGATGGTGGCAGCAGAATCGCTGGGCTGGGCTTCAGCCAGCACATCACCTTCTTTAACCTCATCTCCAACGACTATGTTTAATTTTGTAAGCACCCCACCTGTCTCAAAGCCCAGCTGGACTTCGTGCTCGGTGATGACCGACCCAGTTCCACTGGCAGAGATTACCAGGTTGCCTCGCTTTACAGTGGATGTCTGGAGAGGGGTTGCGCTGGCCGCTTCAGCAGTGGTGGTTGACTGGCGGTAATAGTAATATCCCCCAATAGCAGCAGCCAATAACACAATAATCGAAATCCAAAACAAGGGTTTTCTAAACATGAGCCTCCTTTTATATGAACAGTTTGATCAAGTTCATTGTAGAGAAAGAGTATAAAGACAAGGTTCAGAGATTATTTAGAAATTGTTATGAATTTCACGGATTTGTATTTCTATCTGTGATTTCACTATATAAATCTAAATTAGGGAACCGGTGGGAAAAATCCTAATCCTATCAAAACAACTTCTTAATATTTCCTGAATATCTCCTTGCTATCCTATAGACAGATCCAAACCGGATCTTATGGTTAAAACTAGATACAAAAGGAGATTTTTGAAAAAATGCAACATAAAAAAACCATAATCATTCTCGTCCTGGGTGCTTTGGCGGTCGCAATAACCTTCGGAGCCATAGCCTACCGATCGGTATTTGCCGCAACACCCACCACCGTTTCCACAAGCACTATCACCCAGGCTAACCTCAGCTGGGGAATTGGAAAAGGTCCTAACGGAGGCTATACGAACGAAGATCTGGCTAATGCCTTGGGCATCACAGTAGATGCGTTGAATACAGCTTACCAAGATGCGTATTCAGCTGCTCTGAAACAGGCTGTTTCGGATGGTCTGATCACTCAGGCACAGGCTGACCAGCTGACCACAAATGGCACTGCTTTTCCTTTTGGTAATCGTTGGGATGGCTGGCTGACCCAGAATGGGATCGATTTCAATACAGTTCTGGCGGATGCCCTGGGCATCAGTGTGGATACATTGAAAGCAGCCTATCAGACGGCTTACGACACCAATATCGATCAAATGGTGACGGATGGCAATCTCACTCAGGCACAGGCAGACTTGATGAAAGGTCAGTATACGTTATCCAATGACACTACCTTCCAGTCCAGCATGCAATCCGCATTCACAACCGCCGTCAACGCAGCAGTAGCTTCTGGTGCGATCACCCAATCTCAGGCTGACCAAATCCTGAGCAACAGCAGCAAGATGTTCATGCCAGGCATGGGCGGTTGGGGTGGTCATGGTGGTCCACACGGGCGTGGCGGTGGAGGTTTTATGCCAGATAACAATTCCTTACCTTCCGCGACACCATAAGAATATCTTGAAACTGCTTCATCTCTTCTCCTAAGGGTAGAAAAAGTATCCGGGGCTTACTACCCCGGATACCAGGGTTGAGCCCCCCGGATACTCCCTTTTTGCCGAAGGCTTGAATCCTAAATGACAGGTTTTAGTGAGTGATGATAAAATCCAATTATGGCTAAGAAAATATTGGTCGTTGACGATAAACTCGAGCTTCGCACTCTTTTAAAATCCTATCTGAACCAGGAGGGTTTTGACGTTGTCACGGCCAATGATGGGCAGGAGGCTTTATATGTTGCCCGGCATGAAAAACCCAATCTGATCATCCTGGATCTTATGATGCCTGAGATGGGTGGATACGAATTCATGCGCTCGTATAACCGTGAAGCGGATACTCCCGTGGTCATCCTGACCGCAAAGATCGATGAAAATGACAAAGTACTCGGCCTGGAGCTGGGAGCGGATGATTACGTCACCAAGCCATTCAGCCCGCGGGAGCTGACTGCCCGTGTGCGCGCAGTTCTCCGCATGTCAGAAAAGCAAGCTTCAGCTCAAGAGATCTTAAGGATTGGTGCGATTGAATTAGATTGGGCCGGGCGTATCACAACTGTAAATGGACAGATGGTCGTATTAACCCCCTCAGAGTTTTCCTTGCTGGGGACCTTGATGGCCACACCAGGGAGGGTATTTTCGCGTTTGGAGCTGCTGGATCGATTACAAGGCACAGCATATGAAGGATATGAGCGTACGATCGATGTTCATATCCGAAATTTAAGGGCAAAGATAGAACCAGATGCAGCCAATCCTACATATATTGAAACAGTTTATGGAGCGGGTTACCGATTTACAACCCGGGATTAAGGATAGCACTTGTGATGCGTTCTTTGGCAGTAAAACTTACCCTGGCATTTCTTCTGGTTGGCCTGACTGGCTCGATCCTGGTGACGGTAATTGTCCAACAGCGAACACGAGCCGCGTTCAGTAATTTCATCGTCAACCAGGAACAGCAAACCCTGGCGGATAACCTCATTGTTTATTACCAGGCAAATGGTTCTTGGGCAGGAGTGGGTAATGACATCACCTTCCTGCAAAGCTCCCCTCCGCTGCGGCAAGTGGGAGGTCATAACATTCCTATAGGAGGAAGTCCGTTTACCCTTGTCGGACTAGATCGCGTCGTTATTTACAGTAACCAGCCTGATGAAATCGGGCATACGCTAAATAAGAGCAATCTGACAGGAGCGATCTCCCTTCAAGTCAATAATCAAACCATCGGCTGGTTGGTGTTAACGCCAGTCAGTCGCAATTTTACCCCCAACACCCCTGAAGCCAATTTCCTCCGCAATGTAAATAGCGCCACCCTGCTGAGCGCCTCGGTGGCAGTATTATTAGCCCTGTGCTTGGGTGGGTTGCTTGCATTTACCATGACCCGCTCATTGCGAGATTTAACCGAGGTTACGGTTGAGATTGCCAGGGGTAGGTTCGGTAAACAGGTTAAAGTACGCTCCAAGGATGAGATCGGAAAGTTAGCCACTTCGTTTAATCAAATGAGCCTCGACCTTGAAAAAGCGACCAAAGCCCGCCAGCAAATGACTGCGGATATAGCCCATGACCTACGCTCTCCGTTGAGCGTCATTACGGGATACGCTGAGGCGCTGAGTGATAATAAATTACCAGGGAATCAGGAGGTGTATAACATCCTGTTGCAGGAAACCAAACACCTTGATCACCTGGTGGATGACCTGCGCTTGCTTTCGCTGGCTGATGCTGGTGAATTGTCTCTATCCCTTCAGCCTACTCGCCCTCATGCACTTCTCGAACGCGTAGTCGCACGTCACACCGCGACTGCCAAACAACGTCAAATCACTTTGCTGATTGATGCCGAGGAAGATTTGCCACTGGTGAATGTGGACGTGGAGCGTATGTCTCAAGTGTTGGATAACCTCATATTGAATGCGTTTCGTTATACCCCTGAAGGGGGCAAGGTGCTGCTTGGAGCGTATGCAGCGAATGGGGATGTTCAGATAAAGGTAAAGGATACCGGTAGAGGTATTACTGCAGAAGACTTACCCCATATTTTTGATCGTTTTTACCGTGGGGATAAATCTCGGCAGCATAATGGAGAATCTGGTCTTGGGTTGGCGATTGCCAAGTCTATGGTCGAAGCGCATGGTGGGAAAATCAGCGTTGAGAGTGCCCCTGGTCAGGGCGCGGAATTTACAATTTCGCTAAATCCATTCAAACCTGAATGAATCCAGTTAAATTAAAAATCTAGGTGAACTTTTTAATGGGCTTCTTAGTGCACTTTCAAAGGCTCAGTCCGCCGTAGAAGCGAGCGCACACGCGCTATAAATACCTGGGGGTGAAACGTCTCCAACAGGCATAAGTCAGCACCAACCTCCAACCCGATCAAGACATCCTCTTCCATAATATTCGACCCCATCAAAATCACCGGTATCCTATCATTCAGTTCTTCAGAACGGAGCGAACGGATAATTGCCAGGCTGTTATGGTCAGGTAATTCAATATCAAGGATGATGAGGGCTGGTTTTTCAGCATGGATTAAGTCAATCGCCTCAGCCCCCAGAGATGTATGAATCACCTTATAACCTGCTTCCGTCAGGCATCTGATCACGGAGCTCGTCATGGAATCATCCACGCTGAAAAGTAGGACCTTCGTTGGTAGCATATGAAAATTCGCCAGATTAACTTATTGTCAGTATATCTGCAGACTGTTCAGAAATCGTTAAGGAATCATATTAACAATATTCAATTCCTTTCACTTGGAAAAAAACAAAAACCCTGCGGAGGTTTGTCTAAGCAGGGTTTTTGGATGAAATTCTAATGATCTTGATCTTTTAGTGGTTGAACTCCCAATAAGCCACCTGGTCAACCGAGACAGTGAAATTATTTGTATTTACCGATCCGATGACCAGCCCAAACTGACCATGGCCGAATGTGTTGTCGGTGAATTCTGCCAGCTTATGACCATTAGCGTATAAGCGCAGCGTGGTGCCATCCATATAGATCCCCATGACATTGGTCTGGTTCGTGCCTGCTAGGATTGACGATGATGTGCGCCATTCCTGAAGGGCATTGTAATTTTGTCCATCCCAGGTGTATAAGCGGTAATGACCATCACAGGAGAACTCGAAGACATAACCTTTATCAGGGTCGGGAGCCCGTGCTAATAAGCCATACTTATCAAGCCCTGAACAGGCACTCCCGGTGATGAAGGTCGCTTGCAGGTAATAATCGTCCATGGATGGCTGGTCGGAGAGATCCCATTCTTCGCCACCACCAGGGTTGATGGATGTCATCACCAGCTTTCCATCACCTTCAGTGAATTTTGTATTAACTGTATCCAGCAAGTACCAGTTATCAGCATTATCCAGATTGTCAGTCCACGTCGCGGTTCCAAGGTTCAACTCGGATACACCCTCCACGACCTTGATTTGAACGTAGAATGACGCAATCGCATCAGTTTCAGGATTATAGTTGAACGCGCTAGGAGTGTATAGTACCCAAGTGCCACGATATGTGCCAGCTGTGCCCGGAGCCTTCAACGTTACAGAAAGGTCAACGGTGCTGCTTGGTGCAATGGAACCAGTCAGGGGTAGTGGGCTGGTACCATTCATCTGATCGCCATTCACAAAAAACAGACCATATTGGTCAGACCAGGTACATGTGCCCACATTTTGCAAACGCCAGGTTTTGATGAACACCTGTCCGGGTAACATTTCGGTATCATCGGGTATGGTCACATCGGCCACAAATTTAGCCAGGTTCGTGCAGGAGGCTGAAGTGGGTGTTGGAGGCATAGTTGCGGTAGGTATTGGTGTGGACGTCGCCGTCGGCAGGCTGACTGTAGTGGGTGTGGCAGGCACTTGTGTAACCATACTGGTTGGCTGAACGATGACCTGGGTGTTGGTAGGTACCACCTGAGCGGTTTGTGCTGCTTCCGTCATAACCACCTCCGGACTCGGCGTTGACACCCCTGAGCTGGGCATATTGCAGCCAGAAACCAATACAGTGATTAGCAAAAATATAGATAGGATGCGGAGTGATGGGATTTTCATTTTCTTTCCCTCAAGATAGTTCAATCATATAATTAAGTTTGATGGATTAAATTAAATCCATACGGTTATTATGACGTAGATTATACGATAGTTGTTCCTGGTAGGCTGAAGGTTTATACATACTTAAGGATATAATTCCTTTTGGAGGTAATTAAATGACCAAACGTCTCGTCATCGTGGCTGGAAATATCGGAGCAGGCAAGACCTCACTGGCTGAAAGGCTAGGTGAGCGCATGGGATGGCGATGTGCATTTGAATCGGTGTCAGATAACCCTTATCTGGCTGATTTTTACAAAGATATGCGAGAGTGGTCATTTCATTTACAGATATTTTTCCTGGGTCATCGTGCTGAACAATACCTTCAGATGACAAAAGAACCGCAATCGGTGATCTTTGATCGTACAATTTATGAGGATGAATATATCTTTGCCAGGGCTCTACACCATATGGGGAATGTGGACGAACGCGATTATCTTTCGTATCGGCGCGTGTTTGATCTGATCACTTCGCAATTGCCACCCCCAGATTTATTGATCTACTTAAAAGCACCGGTTCAGGTGTTGATGAACCGCATTCATAGCCGTGCTCGTAGTATCGAAACCGGTATTACTGAGGAGTATTTATCTCTGCTCGAATCTTTTTACGATGATTGGCTAAAAAGCTTCGATGTGTGCCCGGTGCTGACGATCCGCTCAGACGATCTGGATTTCGTTCACAAACCACAACACCTAGACGTTGTCGTGAAACGCATTCAAGACATTTTGGTGGGCAAGGAAGACCTGGTCTTCCCGGCAGGTTGATCTAATTACATCAAGATATAAACCTTCAAAACTGAGTCGACAATCAAAGCTAGCATGAACCAGATGCCGAAGCTTCGGTTATGTATGAAGGCTGCTGCCACGAAATAATTCGGCCAAACGTCCGGATAATCTGCTGGCTTTTCGTCTGGCTTGGGGGCTCCAAACATCGGCCAGATTTTTCGCAAGGTGGGAATTGCCAATACCACTGCAGCCATCACCAGGGTGTAGAAGCCTGTGAGGACCAACGCCAGGGTGAACACATACTGCAAAATAAGTATGGCAACCAGTGTGTAGCGGGCGTTCCGCTCCCCAATCACCACTGGCAGGGTGTGAATGTGACGCTCTTTATCCATTTCATACTTGTCAATATGCTTCCCGAAGATCACCCCTGTCACTCCTAGGGCATAGGGCAGGCTGGCGAGCACCACCATCCAGCTCCAGTTGCCTGTGATGGCGTAGTATCCACCACCGATCATGAGCGGTCCCCACACCAATAGCACAGCAATCTCACCCAGGGCGATATATTTTAGCGGCCAGGTGTAGAACAAGACAAAAAAGACTCCAAGTGCCAGCAACAGCAGCGTCCACAAGTTGGTCATTGCCACCAAGATGAGGCCAAATATCAAGGCGATCGCGCCCGTCACACCAGCATAAGTGAGATGCTGGCGTTTGTTCATCAGTCCATGTACCAAAGGTTGGGGTCCATATTGCGCCCGGTAATAATTATCCTGGTCGACACCGCGGTTATAGTCAGTAAAATCATTCAACAGGTTGTTGGTTGCATGCGAGAAGATCAGCCCAAGGGTTAGTAGCACCCACTTTACTAGGTCAAATTTCCCGTCGCGAAAAGCAAAGATACCTGCGAAAGCTGCAGAAAGAAATGTCATGATCAGTACCGCAGCCCGGGTGGAGATCAACCATTTGGAGATCACATCCAACTTATTCCACTCATCTTTGGATACATGCGGAATGACCTGTAAGGCTTTGCGCCACATCGCAATGTTCATACTCTACTCCTAGGGTTTTGATGACACCCAAGTATACTCTTAATGCTTTCGCAGTCAATTGCCTGATGAATTTTACCAGCCGCATTGTATTTCGCCATCGTTGCAAAAACAGTATTTACACACTGGAGCGAGTTATTTAGAAAATTCTTGCTGGTTTGATGAATGAAGGGAATGAGGAAGATTGAATATATCAGATAAAGGATAATTAATTTCACGTCTCTTAATTAGAGGATCACATCCCGGAGCGCCTGGCACACTCGCTCAACCTGTCCTTCATCCATCACCCCTGAGAAGGGTAGTGCCAGTCCGCGCTTGCCCAGATCTTCGGTGACCGGGAACATACCTTCCTGGTAGCCAAAGCGTTCCACCATGTAGGGTTGCAGGTGAATGGGGAGGAAATATGGTCGTGCGGGGACGCCTAGCGCTCCCAGTTTCTTGGCAATGGTATCCCGATCCAGCCCGGCAGCGAACCGGACCACATACACAAACCAGCTAACCTTGCTGGTGTATTTTGCGATAGTGGGTGTCTCGACGCCGGGGATTTCTGAGATATGTTGGTTGTACCAGTCTGCAACCTGATCACGCTTGGAGATGAGCTCATCCAATCGCTGCATCTGGATTACCCCAAGTGCTGCGCTCATCTCATCCAGGCGATAGTTGTAGCCCAGGTGAGTGTGCTGTAGCCAGGTATCTCCAGGGGCACGACCCTGGTTACGCAATGCGCGCATTAGTCCAGCACCATTTGCGTCATCTGTAATAATCATTCCACCTTCACCGGTGGTGATCTGCTTGTTCGGGTAAAAGCCGAACACACCATAATCACCCAGTGTGCCAGCCGGGTGCCCTTGGTAAGCCGCACCCAGCGCTTCACATGAATCTTCGATCACTTTTAATTGGTACTTCCAGGCGGTGTTCAGAATCAGCTCCAGGTCTGCCGGTTGACCAAACACATCCACCGGTAGGATGGCTTTAAGAGTGGAATCTGCACTGGCACCTTTCGGAGGCAGCCAGGCTTGGGTGTTCTTGCCACCCTGCATGATATCCTGGGCAGCGGCGAAAACGAGGTATGGATCAATATTCCCAGTCCGCGGCTCCACATCCACAAATATGGGCACTGCGCTTTCATACAGGAGCACATTGGCGGAGGCTACGAAGGAGAAGGGCGTGGTGATAACCAGGTCTCCCGCTTGGATGCCGGTTGCTCGTACACACAAGTGCAAACCAGCCGTGCCAGAGCTAACACCGATGGCATACTGGCTGCCAGTGTATGACCTGACGCTTTCTTCAAAAGCAGTGATCTGGCTACCCATGGATAGGTTGGGCGTTGCCAAAACCATTGCCACTGCTTTGCGCTCCTCATCAGTCAGATCTGGGGAGGACATTGTTATGGGAGAAATCGTTGGAAGAGTATCGGATGATGTCATAAGAATGATCGTATTTCCATATAATATGATGAGTTTGGGATATTTCTAGTCGGGCCAGATCGTGCCTGCACGCACGATGCCGCCCTCGGGGACGTCCTGTTTGACGGTGGCTCCATTACCAATGCGGGCGTGGTTTCCTATTTTGACGCGCAGGTTCACCGTAACTCCCATCCCTACCAGCGTGGCATTGCCAATGGTGACCTCACCTGCCAGGATCGCACCGGGTGAAAGATTGGCATAATCACCCAAATTGCAGTCATGCGAGACGATGGCACCTGTGTTGACAATTGCACCATACCCCACATTCGCTTCACTGCCTACATAAGCATGTGGCATCACCTGCACTCCTTCAGCGAGGATGGCGCTTGGCTCGATGAAAGCGGTCAGATGAGTCAGGGTTGGACATGTGAATCCCGCTTGCGATAAGAGCTCAAATACCTTAATTCGGCTGGAGATATTTCCGATCCCACCTACCGCGTTGGCAGCCAGGTGCACTCCTTGCTCAACCAACTTCCCCAGGATATTTGCCCCTCCTAGCACTCTAACTCCCATGATGCTGGAACCAACGGGGATTCCATCGTCCACGATACCTGCGATGGAGTAAGACCCAAGCACTCGAATCAAGTCGATCAAGGCTTTGCCATGTCCACCACCGCCATAAATAATAATGGCAGTCGAATCAGTTTGATAAGCTTGCAGCTTAGGCTCCGGCTTGGTGGAAAGGTCGATCATTTCCTGTATTATTTTCTCAGTGACAAACACCTCGCTTGAGAATTGGGTCAGGTCCACATTATGTTGCTGTGCAAGCAGCAGCCCTGCTTGGCTGATGCGCAAGCTCTCCGGGCGTGAAGATTGTGGTTCGTTAAGCAAAATCGGGACTGCGGGCGGTGCCAAATCTGGTGAACCAGCCAGGTATCCCAGGATTTCTCCTGCTTCGACGGTCTGACCTACCTCGAAAATTAATCCGACCAGATAGCCATCGGTTTCAGCGGTCAGGTCAACCGTGGATTTGGTGGTTTCCAGGGTGCACAACATATCACCAGATTCGACGTGTTGCCCAGGTGCGACGTGTATTGCAACCAATCGAGCTTCTGGCTCATTGGGATTGATCAATGGAATGGTGATTGGGATAGGTTCAGTCATACTTTTAGGGGTAGTACAAATCTCATTTTAACACTTTACAACAGTTGCTGATGTGCTTTAAGTCTCCTAAACTTGTGGTTTGCTGAAGTCACTGCTCATGGTTTCATCTGGATAGCCGATTGAATGATATGGTCTACGCTGGGTAATACCCGCGCTTCGAGGGGTCCTGATGCTGGGATGGGCACATCTTTAGCTGCCAGGCGTTTATATCTTACCGGCTGAGTGCCGAGCGCTTCAGCTACCCTGGCAAGCACTTCGGCTCCCCATCCTAGGGTTAAAGTTCCCTCTTCAACCACCAGGAGCGCACCAGTGCGGCTGGTGGAATATACAATTGGATCAACATTGAATGGTGCTAGCTGTGTGGGAACCACCAATTCGGAAAAAATCTCATGCTCATAAGCCAGACGCGTGACAGCTTGCTTGGCCAGCTCAGCCATATACCCATAGCCAGCGATGGTCAGAGTGGCTGGAGGCGCGCCTCTCATCGAGAGGATGTAGGTTGGTCGGAATGAACCCGTACTGCCTTGATCGTCTGAAATGATAAAATCTTTCAAATCCAGCTGATTTTGAACGGGTAGGTAATACTGCAGCTTATTTTCAATGAAGAGTGTCGGCTCTTCGCTATCCAGGATCGTGTGATAAAGCAAATCCCCCGGGCTGCCTGATCCATCCAGACGGCTCATCGCGGCTGGTGCAACCACCTTCAATCCGGGCACACCTAGGTAAAGCTTTTCAAGCGTCTGGCTGTGGGTGGGACCATACCCACGCCGACCACCCATGGGGGTGCGTATCACCAAAGGGAGGTTTACCTGGTCATTGTACATCCAGTGGAATTTGGATATGTGGTTGATCAGTTGGTCGGCAATCAAGCTGGTGAAATCTCCGAACATGATCTCCACCACAGGTCGCATGCCTCGCAGTGCCATCCCAGCTGCCACTCCAACGAAACCTGCTTCTGAGATGGGGGTGGTTATTACCCGATCAGGATAACTGATTGATAAGCCGCGCGTGACCTTAAATGCACCACCATACGGGTCAAGTACATCCTCACCCAACAAATAGACGTTGTGATTATCTGTGAACGCTTGGTGTAAAGCTGAATTTAGTGATTCCAGAACTGATGGCATGGGGGTATTTTCGGCTCACCCGCAAGGATGTGATTGATCCTGGCATGGAGAATGAATGTCTTATTTATTCGGTTGAATCTTCTTCTTGTGCACCAGGACGGCGGTAAACCGGTTTGTTGATCTCAACCTTCAACGATTCAATATTTTCTCGGATGCGAACTTTATCACTTTCAGTCAGATGGGTGGAGGACATCATGCTCTCAAGGATTTTCAGACTCTCGCGCGGCCGGCTGATTTGTTTCAGATAGGTAGCCAGGTATTCCTGGGCTTCAAAGCGGCAGTGGGGTTTTTCTAGTTGAACAGCTCTCGCGTACCATTCCAGACATTGCTGGGGGTTCACCAATTTTTCATAGACCACGGCAATATTCAGACACATTGATGATTTGTCGAGATCTGAGATGTCACTGCTCACCAAACCAGTAAAAATCTCGAGCGCAGCTTGCATGTTCCCAGAATCGAACATTTGGGTGCCATAATCGACACGGTTTTGGAAATCCTTATAGTTCATAAGATTCCTCCTCAGGCTCCCAAGGTAATGACGAATAATACTATCTTTGCTGTTCTAAAGGTTCAAATGCAAATATTATTTATATTTTAACTTAACAACAGAAAAAATGTTACCTCCTGGGGGATTAGCTTGAGCTCAATTCGCGCAAAACAGTTAAGAGCTTATCTTGCCAATCGTTTGTTTCAGATACAGGCATCCATAATGCGTTTTTCCCGGCGCGGATGTCCTCCCCTAACTCTGGCAGATCGCGGGAATTCTCTCCTTCAGCCAATGGTGGAAATCGCAGGATGATTTGACCACCTTCACCACTCACGGATGCCAAACCGGCTTTTTCTGCTAAAAGCTTGATCTTTAGTTGGTAAAATAGGTTTAAGGTTTCTTCAGGTAGGGAACCAAAGCGGTCGATGAATTCCTCAGACAGAGTATCAATCTCATCTTGTGAACGGAGATCTGCGAGACGCCTGTACAAGCGTGTGCGGGTTTGTCGGTCGGGGATGTAGCTGGCTGGCAAGCTGACGGGTAACGGTAAATCCACCGAAACGGGCAGTCCCTGAGCTGCCTGTTCGAACTGGAAGGCTTCGGCGAGGACCGGCAATGCTTTTCCACTGCGCAGGCGCTGCACAGAATCGGCCAGCAGCCTGGTATATAGGTGAAAACCAACCGAGGCGATATACCCATGCTGGCGTGTTCCCAGGATATCACCCGCCCCGCGAATTTCAAGGTCGCGCATGGCGATGGAATAACCCGCTCCTAGCTGGGTATTTTCAGCGATTGTTTCCAGACGTTGGCGACCTTCCAACGTCGGAGCAAGATGCTTATGGCGGAAAAAATATGCATAGGCGCGCTGCGCCCCGCGCCCAACTCGGCCTCGAAGCTGGTACAGTTGAGCCAGACCAAAGGTATCTGCACGGTCCACGATGAGCGTGTTCGCGTTGGGGATGTCCAGGCCTGACTCAATGATCGAAGTGCTTAGCAGGATATCCACATCCCCAGCGGCGAATTCATCCATGCGGTGTGAAAGTTGATCTTCCTGCATCTGGCCATGAGCTACGACCATGCGCGCTTCGGGGACCAATTTTTCCAGATGCACGCGCATCGCACCGATGGTTTGTACCCGGTTATGAACAAAGAATACTTGCCCCCCACGTTCCAACTCGCGTAGGATCGCCTGGCGCACCAGCCACGGGGAATAAGGTCCTACATGCGTGATGATCGGCAGGCGCTCTTCAGGTGGAGTGTTGATCGTGGAGATATCGCGTACACCGGTCAGGGTCATATACAATGTACGCGGGATGGGAGTGGCAGTCAGAGTCAACACATCCACTTCAGTGCGCATTTTCTTCAAGGTCTCTTTGTGAGTTACACCGAAGCGTTGTTCTTCATCTATAATCAATAGACCCAGGTCTTTGAACAATACATCTCCCTGGAGCAAACGGTGGGTACCGATGATGATATCCACTTTACCTCGCCTCAGGCGGTCCAGGATATCCTTTTGTTGCTGTGGTGTGCGGAAGCGTGAAAGCATCTCTACTTCCACAGGGAAGGGCGCCAGTCGCTGGCAGAAGGTATGGTAATGCTGTTGGGCCAGGACAGTGGTAGGTACCAGGATCGCCACCTGCACGCCATCCATTACGGCTTTGAAGGCTGCACGTAAAGCCACCTCTGTCTTGCCGTAACCCACATCCCCACAGATCAGGCGATCCATCGGTTTTGGGGTTTCCATATCCTTTTTCACTTCTGCGATGACCCTTAACTGGTCCTGGGTTTCTATGTAGGGGAAGCTGGCCTCCAATTCCTTTTGCCACGGCGCATCTTTGGCGAAGGCATGCCCTTCCACCACATTGCGACGGGCGTACAGATCCAGCAGATCTTGAGCGACCTCCTCTACGGCCTCCTTGACCCGCGATTTGGTTGTGCGCCATTCTGGGCTTCCCAAACGGGAGGGAGTAGGTGCGTGGGCATCCGGACCAATATAACGCGTCAGCCGGTCTGCCTGGTATACCGGGACGAATAACTGGTCACCCTCGGCATATTCCACCGCCAGGTATTCACGCTCGATGCCATCCACTGAACGTTGGACCAGTCCATTGAAACGCCCAATGCCGTGATCCATATGCACCACCCAATCCCCAGGCTCCAGGTCAGCATATGCAGCTTCAGGGGCTTCAGCCACCGGGCGTGGGCGTTGGCGCAGCTCAGGTCGGCGCCAACCGAATATCTCACCATCGGTTAGGAGGTGAAGGGGTTTTCCACCAGCGGGCGCAAAGGTGAAACCCTCTGACAGGCTGGCATCATAGAATGTCAGGGGGAGGGTGGGTGAAGTGAACGGGCTATGTTCCTTCCAGAGTTCCTGCAATCGGGCAGACTGGCGTGAAACAATCGACAAATCTTCACCTTGATTCGATATTTTTTCGATGTAATCCATCAACGGCTTGAGCTGACCCGCAAAGCGGGTCCCAGGTAGGAAGCTATCAGAGATGTTCATTGAGCCGCTTGGGATGCTTTCCAGTCCTGTCGGCTGGCCCAGATCAATGGCTTGTTTGTCTGCCAGAGTGTCTTCGATCTCACTCCAGGTCAGGTATGGGATTGGAAAATCGGTTGGGAGTTCACCGTCTTTTATGTAATCCTTACGCAATCCCACTGCCTGCTCTTCCACCTCCTGAACACAATCTCGTACAGCTTGCAAGTCATCGATCAAGATCAATCCATATGGAGGCAGGTAATCCAACACGCTGGCAGGAGAAGGATGGAGTAAAGGAATATGAAATTCCGACAGGTTGGTAAGTTCAATTTTTAATTTCCCTAGGCTGGTAGGATCAGGTGAGATGAATTCTCGTGCGGGTGATATCGTTAGGCGGTCAATCGTGCCAATCGTCCGCTGTGAGGCAGGGTCAAACCGGCGTAGCGTGTCTATCTCGTCACCGAAGAACTCTAACCTGACAGGTTCTTCAGATGAAGGTGTCCATATATCTAGGATTCCACCACGCCTGGAGAATTGCCCCGGGCTTACCACAATGTTGGTGTGTTCGTAACCCAAACTCACCCAGGCGCGTAGCAGCTCTTCAGGTTGGATTACCTGCCCAATTTTAATCGTGCGTAATGCCTTAAGGAAATCACGCCTGGGCAGGGTGCGAGCCATCACAGCCCTCGCTGGTGCAATGATGACGGGTGGGGGAGGTTTGGGTACGCCTGGGATATGGTAACCCGCCAGGGTGGTCAAGACCATTAGGCGATCACGCCTGGTGGTCAAACCCCATGGAGCATTTTCGTAAAATAGGGGATTGGGTTCGGGGAAGAACAAGCGAGGGATTTTTGGCGCCCATAAAGCAAGCTCATCGGCGAGCATCAACGCATGGTCATTGCGATCGGTCAGTAATAACAGTGGGCGCTCCAGGGTATGCTGTAGGGCTGCTAACCACGGAAGCCGGGCAGAGCGGCGCACTCCTAATGAAGCGATACGATGATGATCCCCAACCTGGCGGAATAGGTCACTCGAGGCATCTGCGATAGAGGCAACGATTCTTTCAAGTTCCATATGAATTATTTAAACATACCTATAGTAGTAGACGGACAGATTGTAAATTACCCATTATATGAATTCATGGCTCGCTCCAGCCCATACTGAATAAATGTCAGCACAGCCTCGACTGCTCTATCCAGCGTATCTGCCAGCAGGTCGCTCTCGTCGGTCGGGAAGTCTTGCAGCACGTAATCCGCAGCTTCCATCCTGCCTGGCGGTCTGCCGGTGCCGATACGCAAACGAGGGAATTCTTCCGTACCCAGGCGTTCAATGATCGACTGCATTCCTTTCTGACCCGCCGAACCTCCAGTGGGACGAAGACGTAATGTTCCCAATGGCAGGTCGACGTCATCATAAGCCACCAATAAATTCTCCAATGGCACCTTATAGAAATGGAGTAATGAGCTAACGGCTGCACCAGAGTTGTTCATATAAGTTTGCGGTTTGACCAGGATGACCCTCTCTCCCAAATAGGTGGTTTTGGTAATCAAGGCTTTTGACTGGACCTGCCCGAAGTTTTCTCCTAATCTTCCCGACAAGCGGTTAAGCAGCATGAAGCCAACGTTGTGACGGTTACGCACGAATTGTCTGCCTGGGTTGCCCAAACCAGCAATGAGGAATGGTCCCTGGTGCTTTAACGGTTGGATCTGTGTTTCCAGATTCTGATCAGTCATAGGGGTCCATCGTCACTTACGGTTATGTAGGATGGCACGCATCCCCAGGTAAGCGCCCAACAGGGCAAATAATCCGATTGTAAATGCAGCTCCCTTACCAAAGGTAAGCATCACTTGGGAAGATGATATCTCAGCTGGATTCGTTGGTAATGCTGTGGCAGTGAGAGGCAGTGGAGAAACCGTCGGCAGAAGTGTGGCCAGCGGTGTGGCCTGTACAATGGGAGTGCCTGCCGCCAGGGTGACATAAGGTAGGGTAGGGCTGGGTGTCTCCGTTTCTATTGGTGAGTAGTTGCGCAAACGTAAACCCGGAATGGATACTTCCACCTGGGCTCCATTAACCAGGATGACCACCAGGCGTAAGGTGTAATCTCCATCGGTGATTGTGGTGGTGTCCCAAACTGCCAGGACCCCATCCTGAACTAGAGAGGTGCTTTCCTGGATCAGGAACCATGTTTGCGTGGGATCTTCAGAATAGGCAAAATCGACCTCATATGATTGAAATCCATTCACAGTAGTGCTACCCCGGATCACGACGCTCCCTTGAACTGCCTGCCCGGCAACTGGTGAGTCAATCGTTGCACCAATTAATTCATCCTGTTGTACTTTTAATGAAGACCTCCACTCTGCATTTACCAGGCGGGGCAGGAAGAAAATTATAAACGTCAGAATTAAAAGCAGGTAGCGCATGGCAACCTCTTAATATAACATAAAAATTGTCATGGGGCAATTTGGATGAATTATGTGAGCTAATGGCAGCTTTTTTGGATTAGATTTCGAAACTGATACCCACTATTCATATCCTGGATCATATCCAGCCAATCCTGGATCCCTACTTTGATAAAATTATGGTAAACTCATGGGTTGTGATTTTATCTATACCCACCGAAAATATGGAAAGTTTAACTACTTCTCGCACGGAACAGATGGTTTCAAGATTACGTCAGATGCAGGCCGTCTCGCCGGAAATTGAAGCCTCGGTGGTTGTTTCAGTAGATGGCCTCATCATCGCCTCGGCTCTCCCCAATGAAGTGGAGGAAGACCGGGTAGCGGCCATGTCAGCGGCTATGCTTAGTCTTGGTGAACGCATTTCTGCCGAGCTCGGTCGCGGCAGCCTGGAGCAGGTTTACATCAAAGGGCGAGAAGGTTTCGTGATCCTCACCTCCATAGGTTCAGAAGCTGTCCTGACTGTGCTGGCTGGCCAACACGCCAAACTTGGGCTGGTCTTTCTCGAAATGCGTCGCGCTGCACAAGACTTGGAACGAGTGGTGGGATGATGCAGCAAGCTAAGCTGGGATATTCAGCAGATCCTGGGTGGGGAGGTTGCCGTCAAACGGCCCTCCCCACTGCCTTTATTATTGAGCTTATCAACCGAACCAGTATTCTGAGCACCATGGGCGACTCATGAATGGAGGGTAAAATGACGACGAAATATATCTTTTTCACTGGTGGTGTGGTCAGCTCTGTTGGGAAGGGTGTCACCGCTGCAGCCATTGGTCGGTTACTGAAGGAACGTGGATTCAATGTGACTGCGCAAAAATTGGACCCGTATATAAATGTTGACCCCGGCACAATGAGCCCATACCAGCATGGTGAGGTCTACGTCCTGGATGATGGCGCTGAGACAGACCTGGATTTGGGTCATTATGAACGCTTCATCGATTCCAGCTTGAGCAAGGTATGCAATTTCACCAGCGGGCAGGTCTATGCAGAGGTGATTGCAAAAGAAAGGCGGGGTGACTACCTTGGGGGTACCATTCAGGTCATTCCCCATATTACCAATGAAATTAAACGCCGGATTATGTTGGTTTCAAAAGCAACCGGCGCGGAGATTGTGCTGGTGGAGATTGGTGGTACCGTAGGCGATATCGAATCTTTACCTTTCCTCGAGGCACTCCGTCAGATGCGTTCTGATATCGGGCGTGAGAATACCATCTATATCCATGTAACCTGGCTGCCTCATATTGGTGCTACTGACGAGTTGAAGACCAAGCCTACCCAGCACTCAGTGGCAGAGCTGCGCTCGATTGGTATTTCGCCTGATATGATCGTGGCACGCTCGGATTATCCGGTGGGTGAGGAGTTATGCGATAAAATCGCCCTCTTCTGTGATGTGGAGAGGAAAGCTGTGGTCCCCATGGTCACCACCCCGATACTCTACGAAGTGCCTTTGATACTTGAAAAGGCCGGTGTGGGTGATTACCTGCTAAAACGGGCTGGCTTGGATGCCCGGCGCCACCCTGATTGGACAGACTGGGAAGCATTGGTGAAAAAGGTCGGTCATCCTCATCCAAAGGTCAAAGTTGCCCTGGTTGGGAAATATGTCGAGCTGCATGACGCTTATATGAGCGTCCGAGAAGCACTGAAACATGCTGGGCTTGAATTGGATATAGACGTGGAAATCCTGTGGGTGCATTCAGCCGAGCTGGAGAAAGGTCATGGCTGGAATGAGATCCAGCAAGCAGATGGTATCCTCGTTCCGGGTGGCTTCGGTTCGCGTGGGATAGAAGGCAAGTTGCAAGCGGCTCGATATGCCCGTGAGAACAAAGTACCGTATCTCGGATTGTGTCTTGGGATGCAGCTCATGGTGGTTGATTTTGCTCGCATGATCTACAAAAGTGAAGTGCCTAACTCAACTGAATTTGATCGATCGACACCATATCCGGTGATTGACCTGATGCCTGACCAACGCGGAGTGGTCGATATGGGCGGCACGATGAGATTGGGTCTGTATCCATGTGAGCTTCAGGAAGGTTCCATTGCATCAATTGCATACCAAGTACCCATGGTCCAGGAGCGTCACAGGCACCGCTTTGAGCTGAATAATAGCTTCCGGGAAGTCTTGCAGCAGAACGGCATGCGCTTATCGGGCATCTCCCCTGATGGCCGCCTTGTTGAAATAGCTGAGCTGGTGGATCACCCTTTCATGCTTGGTACGCAGTTTCACCCAGAATTCCTTTCACGCCCAAACCGGCCACATCCGTTGTTTGTGGCTTTTTTGCGTGCGGTTAAACAAAGGGCTGGGATTAATTAAATATTACCTCATCGTTATATGAGTCCCCAATCCTTGACATATACTATATTGCTTTGGCAGAGTCGAGGTATATTAAATATTAAGCGATCTATCTAAGTACGCATAAATAAATGGTTGTTATGCGGTAAAATAGTGGCTGTTTTCACAATATCATCATTCATCCCCATATGGGGATGTAAAAAACTGAAAAGAATTGAGGAAAAGAATGGATACATTAATTGAATCGGTGTTGGGGCGAGAGATTCTTGATTCAAGGGGTAACCCAACCGTGGAAGTCGAAGTGATTTTGCTCGATGGGTCATTAGGTCGCGCCGCAGTGCCCTCGGGCGCATCCACAGGTGTACATGAAGCCCTTGAATTACGGGATGGTGACAAGCAGCGTTATTTGGGTAAAGGGGTCACGAAAGCCGTCGATAATGTAAATGGTGCCATTGCTGAAGAGCTGAGTGGGTGGGATGCCACCGAGCAAAAGCTGCTTGACACCATTTTGATCGAATTGGATGGCACACCTAACAAATCCAAGCTCGGAGCAAATGCCATGTTGGGCACCAGCCTGGCATTGGCAAAGGCAGCCGCGATCTCCTTGGGATTGCCTTTATACCGCTACATCGGTGGTGTATATGCACATGTGCTGCCTGTCCCAATGATGAATATCCTGAATGGTGGAGCGCACACTGGCTGGCAATCGACAGACGCACAGGAATTTATGGTCATGCCCTTAGGAGCCTCCAACTTCGCTGAAGGGTTGCGCTGGAGTGCAGAAATCTATCACGCATTGAAGGCAGTGCTCAAAGAGCGCGGTTACACCGCCTTGGTGGGTGATGAAGGTGGTTATGCTCCTGCGCTTAAAGCTAATAATGAAGCCGTGGAAGTCATCCTAACTGCCATCGAAAAGGCTGGTTATAAAGCTGGCGAGCAAATTGGGATCGCTTTGGACCCGGCCGCATCTGAGTTATTCGATGACCAAACCCGGTTGTACAACCTGCGTAAGGAAGGCAAGAAACTCACCGGCGAGCAGATGGTTGCATTCTGGAAATCGTGGGTGGATCAGTACCCAATCGTATCCATAGAAGATGGACTGGCACAGGATGATTGGGAAAGCTGGGTGTTGATGACCAAGGAACTGGGCGGGCGCATTCAGATCGTGGGGGATGACCTGCTGGTTACCAACCCTGAACGTGTTCGCCGGGCTATCAAAGAGAAAGCCGCCAACGCTTTATTGGTGAAATTAAATCAGATTGGTACCCTTACCGAAACAATCGAAGCTGTGGAGACCTGCCACCGGGCTGGATGGCGGGCAGTCACTTCCCATCGCTCCGGTGAGACGGAAGATACCACCATTGCCGACCTGGCAGTTGCCCTCAATATGGGGCATATCAAGACTGGTGCACCAGCCCGTTCCGACCGGGTTGCCAAGTACAATCAATTGCTGCGGATTGAAGAGGAACTGGGAGAGACGGCTAAATACGCCGGTTGGGGAGCTTTGAGACGTTGATAATCAAACGGCGCACTCTAGGGTGCGCCGTTGTCTAAAGGTTCTTCCATTAATTTCTCATCAACCAGCATTGTGTCTTCAGGTGAGTCTTCTTCCTCAAGAGGGCTTGGACGGGTGGCATCGTCTATGGTCATTTTTTCGCGCCGCATACCTGGTGCAGGAGTGCCGCAGTACGGGCATAGGTTCCAAGACAGCTCCATTAGCTTACGGCATTGGTGACAGGGTTTCTTAAGTCGGGTATAGCATATTGGGCAAACCGTCCAGGTTTCCATGATGCGTCGGCCACAACCAGGGCAAAGTGGGACGTCCTCAATCGATTGCAGCAACGCTTCTTCTTCCAGAGTGTGTTGATATTCATCTTCCAAGGTGCGTGCCGGGCGTAAAATGAGGTAGACTATGATTCCTGGCAGGAAAAGCAGGGCTACGATGATAATTGCCAGGATGCGGATCAACGGGTCACGCGCCCTTGAGCGGATATCACGGTAGGTCCAGACGATCAAGCTCAGCCATAGGGCCACCAGGAATGCCGCGCCCCAGGCAGCCAGCCCCATGATAAGATTACTTAAGGTCCGTGGATCAATCGTCATAACACGCTCCCAAAGTTGATTATAGCATTGAGCATTGAAATCGATAATCATGTTTCTTAGTCAAGGCAAACCCCAAAGGAGTGCTTGAAAATGAGCCGTTCGGAGACAAATATCTATACCATCAAGGACTTGAAAGAAGAAGAGCGACCCAGGGAGCGCTTGGCGAAGCTCGGACCTCAGTCGTTGTCGACTGCCGAGTTACTGGCAATCCTGCTCAGAGTGGGCGTGGTGGGTGAGACGGCTGTTCAGGTGGGGCAAAGGTTATTGCAAACTTTCGGGGGTATTTCTGGCATTCATCGGGCTTCCTTTGATGAATTAAGCTTCCAGAAAGGTATCAAGCTTGCCAAAGCTGCCCAGATCAAAGCTGCCATTGAATTGGGCAGGCGGTTGGTCCTGGAATCTCCTGAGGAACGACCCATCGTGCATACC
>JBAPSY010000169.1:0-4023 GCA_049281855.1 Anaerolineales bacterium | reverse complement strand
ATCTCATCTGAAGGATTTTCCCGTCTCCGTTAATGTCCTGGATAAACAACCCTTCATCTTTTTCATCCCATGGATAAGGCCGTACCCCAGAACGGACGTACCGGGGAGTTGGTGCCATTGCCCATTCAGCCCCATCCGGATTGACACGAGGAACAATATAATACACACTTTGATCAAGCTGGCGGGTAACCTGTTCATCGGTACCAAAGCCTGTTAATAGGTGGTGCGCAATGTACAGAGCTGAGGTGGTGCCGGTGATTTCTGTTGCGTGGATATTGGCGTCAATCCATATGGCGGGTTTTTCCATATCGATGCCAGTGGCGTGGTTCGTCAAGGTTAATAGCCAGATTGGTCGCCCTTCATGACTGGTCCCAATCGAACTAACCTGGGCGAGATCAGGATACGTCGCCACCCAATCCTCAAGCAGGTGATTAAGCTCAGCATTTGTAAAATAGTGATTAAAATCCATGGTTATCTCCAATATTTTCTTGATTACTATCTGGCTCAGAGCAAGTCAATTAGAGCTCCGAGCTTCGATGGGTGAATAAAATAGTTGTCAAACCAGCAAGCATGAAATTTATATAAGTAGTATTGTTCAGGTTGAATTGTTTAGACGCGATATTTAGGATGGTTTCCTGTATTTATTCCAATACCTGAAGATGCCATCAGCGGAAATGAATGATGGATTGGCAATGTGGTGGGCTTCAACCGTTGTTTTTTCGACATTATATTTTCCGGCACGAATACCCTCAAACTCGATAAACTGCTGGCGAAAATCTTCCAAAGATGGATTAGACGGTAACTTTTCATCGATCCACGTTTCCACCTCATCAAGCTCTTCCAACACAGCTTGCAGATGCCAGCGGGCATCCGAGTAAATACCAAAATGGGTCGGTATGATCCGAGTGGGGTCATATTTTTGGATATACTGGATGCTCTCCCGCCACTTTTCCAGGTTAAGATCAGGAATAGGCATTGGCAAACTGAGGTAATGTTGAGGGCTGAGGCGGATACCTCCGATATCACCGCTAAAACATGCATCCCCGATCAGGTAGGCGAGGTGATGATTGGCGTGACCAGGGACATCCAACGCACGAATTGATAAATCGCCAACCTTAATCACCTCATTATCGTACATGATAGTAATTTTATCCTCTGCGACTGGCAAAAATTCTCCCCATAGAGTGCCCATCAAGTCACCATAGAGGCGCCCTGCACTGGCCAATAATTTTGCAGGATTGATCAGATGCGGAGCCCCATTCTCGTGGACATGGATCTGACAACCGTGCTGAGCCAACCAACCTGAGGCACCAGCATGGTCCAAATGGATATGGGTGAGGAAAACGTCAGTGATATCTTCGAGCCTACACCCGTAATTCTTCAGTCCAGCGATCAGATTAGGGATCGTCGATCCTGGTCCCGTCTCAACCAGGATGCCGCCACCAGAATAGGGTACCAGATAAGATCCTATGGTTCCACTTCTCCCCCGAAAGTTCAAGTCTATGGTGTGGATTGCCGGATCATTCATTCGTTTTCCATTATGTTACGATGATACCCTACCTGGATTTTAATCCAGAAAGGACATGAAATTTCCCCGATTCCGTTAAGGTTGAGACATTCCCAAAAATAGCTTTGATAAGATGATCGTAGCGGATGAAACGGTTAGCCACGATGATCAATTGCCCGCCAGGGTTGAGAGCCTGCCAGGATTGATCGATTAAAGCCTGGGCGATTTGCAAATCCACAGCATGGCCGGTGTGGAATGGTGGATTGGATAGAACCAGATCATACTTATTCGAACCAATTGGATTTAGTAAATCACCCGCAAAGACTTTTGCATTCGTGATCCGGTTCAGAGTCAATGTTTCATTACAGGATGATACAGCAAGCAAGTTATTATCGATCAGGTGAACCAACCCTGCACCTTTGGCAGCTGCGTATAACCCTATAATCCCATAACCGCAGCCCACATCCAGGACATTGGCTCCGGGTAGGATAGTAGTGATGTCTAGCAGCATTTTGGTTCCTTCATCCAAATGGGCAAAAGAAAAGACACCCGGAAGGCTGCGGATACGAAAGGTGTAATTCGCTAAGTGAATAGAATATTCAACCCAGGTTCCGGGTGCAATACCAGGTGTTTGAGCCCATTCAGGTGTGAGCTCAGCGACTGACTTTTTGATAAACTGTGCAACCCGATTACCTTTTTTATAAGCCAGGATCCTTCCTTGACCGAATAATTCTTGTGCATCGTTGATCATAGTCTTAATCCCTGTGTTATTTGACCCTGAAATGTACAAAGATCCTTCCAGTAGCAAGGCGTTGTACGCCTGGACCAGCCATCTTCGTGTCAGCTGCCTCCCTTTTGGGATTTGGATATAAACCGTGTTAAATTTTTGATATAGCCTTGGGGGAAGCTCTATATCAATCAGAATGTTGGCTGAGGATATATTGTTAGCCTTCAGGGTCATCTGGATCATATCCAATGCTGTTTGGTTATTATCAGTGAGCCATAATAGACCTTCAGGCAGGCTGCGAGCCAGATACACACCTAATGCGCCTTGATGGCAACCATACAACAGAACCGAATCGGTCGGTTTGATGACCGGGTATTTAGCCAATAATTGTGTAGATGGAGAAATAAGATCCCAATCGGGAAGTCCGGGTTTGGTGATGACCTCGATCGAATCCTTGCCAAGAATTACCGAATAGTGATGTTCTCCCGCATAAGGAACGTTCGGTTTAAGGATCATGAGGAACGGTCAATCATTTCCCGGAGCAAAGGAGGAAAACTTGTCCCCCTGGTCTTTGACCAGAATGGTATTAGGTTGTTTAAGAACCCAACCAACGACAATCATATCTCCAAGCGCCCCTGCTGCGTTGAAAGTGGCGATATACAATAAAAAAGGGACAATTGAAGATGACACAAAGACAGCGAAAATGATGGATAAAATGGAAATTACCACAAATGGCGATAAACCAACGATGATATATTGTGAGCTTGGCAGGTACCATTCAGGAGCGGCTGCAAAGGCATATCCACCTTTTAAAGCAAATATTGGCCGCTCATGGGTGAATAACCAAAAGAATATCCCATGAACCAACTCATGAAAGACAAGCATGAATAGGATCGAGAGGAGGAAGCCGATCAAGTCCCATCCAGAAAAAGCGGTAAGTACTCCCCAAATCCCTTTTGGGAAAGGATTGGTTGAGCGTAACAAAATTATTACGCGACCATATAGCCAACCATATATAAATAGGAGAGGGATCGCAGCAAGGTTTAACCAGAGCACAACGCGAGCACCGGAAAGATCCAATGTTTTCTGGTGATGGTAATTGTAAGGTAATATCTTCGTAGCATGCATGCTTTAATTATATCTGGATGCACGTTTTGGTATTGACGAAAGTGTATAACGCGGCTAAAATTCAGCCTGCTTAATCAACGTCTCCAAGTTGGAGGCGATTTTTTTGCTAAAGGATATCTGAGCAGGAAACAGGATTGTGTTATTCCCGAGCTAAAATCCTTTAGCCAAATCTCAACCGGCGGATGCCGGAATACACATAGAGCGAAGGTAATCCTCAGTAATTATCTTACTGAGAGGTGAGAGGCGCTCGAGGAAGGGAATAATGGATGAGGTAGTTCTTAAGGCAGTTCGCCGTACTGTTCTCGGCAAACAGGTAAAGGCGATTCGGAGGGAAGGCAAACTTCCAGCGGTGATCTATGGTCACAATCTCGACCCTGTATCCATTGTGCTGGACTTACGCGATACAGCAAAGAGCCTTATGGGGCTCGCACCTTCGGCTTTGGTGACGGTAGATGTGGAAGGAACCCCACATAAAGCTCTCGTCAGAGAAAAACAAAGGAATAAGATCACAGGCATACTCCTGCATGTTGATTTTCTGGCAGTCTCCATGACGGAGAAATTACGATCTCAAGTTTATATTGAAATCGTCGGCGTTTCCCCAGCAATCAAAGATTTCGATGGTGTTCTCATGACAGGATTCGATGAAGTGGAAGTTGAATGT
>JBAPSY010000168.1:0-2097 GCA_049281855.1 Anaerolineales bacterium | reverse complement strand
CCTTTCGCTTTTCCATAAGCAATTTGATGGAGAACTGCTCCCTGTGCGCTATCCGCCAACAGTGTGCCCGGGTAGGAACGCAGGAAAAGCGGCGGCATCAGGTATTCGAACATGGTCGCACTCCAGGAAAGCAGGACATACATCCCTTCTACCTTGGTTAATGGTCGGCTAAGCTGCAGCCAGTGGGACTGGGGTACCTCTCCCTTTGCCAGGGCTATGATGGAAGCGATCCGTGCTTCTGAGGCTAGTAGATCGTAGTGATTATTGTCGAGCTGGCCGGTATCAAGGTTAAAACCGATATGGAACACTCGCCGCTGCTTGTGATAAAGGAATTGGAAATCCATCTCCGTCACAAACCGTTCAGCGCGGGTCGCACTTTGAGCGTATATATTCATCAACGCATCGGCATTGGCTCCAGCCTGAGCTAAAGCCTGGTCCATTGCATCCAACCATTCCAGCGCATTGCGTTCCGCACCAGAATCAGGATCGGGAATGGGTTGGTTTTCCTTGAGAAGATTGCGTAATGCGGCGGTGCTGCTTAGACCAGCAGTGGTGTAGGTGCGGATCTGGCCGAGATACGGATTGTAAGGTAAATTATCTCTCAATGTGCTCAATCCTTGCATAAATTGAGGCTCATTGAAAAGCACGGGGGCTTGCTCCAGCAAGTGAATCCAGGGTACCAGTTCGGCAAGCGTTCGCTGTATGCCCTGGTGATGGCGTTCAACCTGGGCTGCGACTTCTTGCAGCTTGCGTAGCGACTCCAGATCAAAAGCAGAGCGACCTACCGTTACCAGCTCGATCAGGCGCCTTGAGAGATCCGGCCAAAATTGCCTATTTACAATCTGAAAGAGTGCAAACCAACGGTTTGGCTCCGACCGTACGGCCAGTATTTCGGCGTGCATCTTGGCGATGCGTCGGTTGATTTCTTCAACCTGACGGTCAAATTCAGCCTTGCGCATTCCTTTTAAGATCTCGGTAAGATTGGAAAGTGTATCCAGGTAACCCTGCCACAGGTCCCAACGAAAAATGCGTTCTTTCGGCATTCTCTGGCAGGCCTGAGTAGTTACGATCAGGCTGGCAGCCAGGTTACCGCTGTCAATAGTAGAAATGTAGCGAGGTTTGAGCGGTTGCAAGGTCAGCGTGTCATACCAGTTTAAAAAATGCCCGCGGAAACGTTCCAACTGATCTAGCGTATCCATGGTTATGGATAGGCGGGTTGCCAGTCCGAGTTGATCCAGGTAACCAAGGTCATATGCAGCCAGCGTTGAGGTGAACATCAGGCCAATATTGGATGGTGAGGTGTGGTGGGCGATTATCCCGGCGGGAGCCTCCTGGAAGTGATCGGGCGGCAGCCAGTGATCTTCCGGGCCAACGAACCGCTCAAAGAAGCCCCAGGTACGCCGAGCGACCTGACGAAATAGACCTACTTGCTCTTCACTCAAAGGAATCGTGCGTGGTATGATAGGCAGGCTGATCCATTGGGCGATTACCGGCGAAAACATCCACAGTAGCAGCATGGGTGTGGCAAAGGTCAAGGACGGAGCCATCCCATTATTCCCGGTAATATTATAGACAAGCTGGATTCCACCGGCCAGAATCAGCGCGATTAGCGTCGAGGCGCTCATCCTCAGCCAGGTTGTATTCCGGTAGACTTGCAAGCCAAAAAGGCGGGCGGTTTGGGCAGCAGTGGTCCAATGCAACAGGTCGTGGTGGCTGATAAGCAAGCGATAGAGGGTGGTCAGGATGGCATCTAGAGCGTTATATGCTTCGTAGGGCAGGAAGGCTACCGCTAATAACCAGCGCCCGAGGGACCATTTTAATGTACGGAATGCTGCACCGACATTTTCGCCCCCCAGGGTTTGCAAAGCACTCCTAGCCACACTCGTAAGAACCGGGATGCCCAAAGAAAGCAGGATAATTGCTATCCAAAACCCTGCGAGATCAGGCATGGAAATGATGCCTAAATAGAAGATCAACAAGAGAGCAGGAGCAAGCATCGACCGGAGCAGGTTGTCGAGCATTTTCCAACGATCGATGATCGAGAATTTGCTCCGGAATTTACCTGGCTGAATCAGCCAGGGTAAGAGCTGCCAATCT
>JBAPSY010000167.1:0-1615 GCA_049281855.1 Anaerolineales bacterium | reverse complement strand
GTACTCTGGCCTTACCGTATTGTGATTGCCTTAACGTTGTTGGGGTTTATCATGCTGGCTAACCTGCGCGGCCTGCGCGAGACTGGCACGTTGATGGCAGTCCCCGTTTACCTGTTTTTGTTCACTTACATCCCCATGCTGGTCTACGGGGGTATTCGTCTGCTAATGGAGGGACCAACTCCATTGTCGGCGGTTGCCCCTCAACCCGTGAGCCCCTTGACCCTTTTCCTGGTCTTACATACCTTTGCCACTGGCTGCACTGCCCTGACTGGCATCGAAGCCATAAGCAATGGCGTGCCTGCCTTCCAACGCCCAGAATCTAAAAATGCCGGGCAGACCCTTATCTCAATGTCAATCTTGATGGGCATTTTATTTGTCGGTAGCATCGGACTTACCCAATTCTTGGGCATTATTGCTGGACCACAAGAAACCATCCTCTCAGCGCTGGCTCGGCACTTGCTTGGTAGCGGACCAGCATATGTAATCATCCAGATTTCAACATTGCTCATCCTCGCAGTAGCAGCCAATACCAGCTTTGCGGATTTCCCGCGCCTGTCAGCCATCCTCGCCCGGGATGGATTCCTCCCCCGCCAATTCACTGGGCTGGGTGATCGATTGGTCTTCGCCAACGGCATCATCTTCCTGGCCATCGCAACAGGGATTTTGATCGTGCTATTCAGCGGCAACAGCCATCTGCTGATCCCTCTTTTTGCGATTGGAGCCTTCCTGGCATTCACACTTTCGCAGTCTGGTATGGTCATCCATTGGATTCGAGAACGAAGTAAAAATTGGTTATTGAAAGCCACTCTTAATGGATTAGGTGCCTTCGCCACAGCCACGACACTTCTGGTCATCAGCATTAGCAAATTCCGCGAAGGCGCTTGGATCACTGTACTGCTCATCCCGCTCATCGTCATTGCTTTTCAACGCGTACGCATGCACTACCAAAGCGTAGGCAAGCAGCTTAGCTTGCGCGGTCTCCCGCCAGATATCAAACCCATGCCACCTCTGCGCCTGGTGATTCCCGTCTCAGGTGTACACCGTGGCATCATCGAAGCCATGGATTTCGCCCTTTCCATCTCCAAAGATGTCACCGCTGTCTATATCGAGCTGGATCCTGGTGTCGGTGAGCAAATGCGCAAGGAATGGGAATGCTGGTGGCCGGATGTGCCTCTGGTCATCCTCCCCTCACCCTATCGCTCGATCATCCGCCCGTTACTCGATTATTTGGATGAAGATGACCTCAAGCACAACGATGGTACACTGGCTGCAGTGGTTTTGCCTGAATTCATCCCTGCCAGGTGGTGGCAGGCCTTGCTGCATAACCAGACCTCCTTGATGATCAAGACCGCTCTGCTCTATCGCCGCCGCACCCAAGGTTTTCAACGTATTATTATTGACGTCCCCTATCACTTAAAGAAATAACCAAGGAGCACAGACCCTATGAAAATCCTCATCGCTGCTGATATGGAAGGCATCACTGGTGTGACCAATTGGGATCAGGTCGATCCCAATCATGCAGAATATCCTCGCTTCCGCCGATTGATGACCGGCGACGTCAATGCAGCCGTGCTTGGGGCTAGTGAAGCCGGGGCAGATGAAATCCTGGTCACCG
>JBAPSY010000166.1:0-35166 GCA_049281855.1 Anaerolineales bacterium | reverse complement strand
AGGCAGCGCAGCAAGGTGCTTTTGCCTGAGCCGCTGCGACCGATGATGACCAATACCTCCTTCGGGCTAACGCAGAATGAGACTCCCTTGAGGACATGCAGGAGCCCAAACCACTTGTGGAGGTTCTCTACACAGATAATATCATTAGCGCTCATAGGCATGCCTCATACGCTTCTCCAGGAGACCTTCCAACCACGAGGAAACAATAGTCAAGAGCCAGTAAAGAAGCGCCGCAATGACGAACATCTCCATGAACTTGCTATCCTGACGAGCAAAACGGTTAGCCCGGTAGGTCATTTCCCAGATGCCCATAAAGGAGACCAACGCCGAATCCTTCTGCATGGCGATGAACTGGTTGGCGATATCAGGGATGATCACGCGCACCGCCTGAGGCAGGATGATGCGGCGCAAGATCTGAACGCGATTCATGCCGATTGATTCTGCCGCTTCACGCTGCCCACCGCTGATGGACTGGATGCCAGCCCGAAAGATCTCGGTCATGTAGGCGCCATAGTTCAAGCTAAGCGCCAGGATGCCGGATTGGATGGCGGTGAGGATGAATAAGTGACCAATTTGTGGCATACCTTTTTCGATCAATGCTGTCCCAATCTGCGGCAATCCGTTGTAGATAATAAAGATCTGGACGAGTAAGGGTGTGCCGCGGACAAGCGAAACATAAAGCCCAGCGATACCCTGGGCAATCGAATTATTCGATAGCTTCGCAACTGCCCCCAGCAAAGCCAGAACGGTGGCTGCCAAAACCGAGGCTAAAGATATTCCGATGGTGAGTGGCAAGCCCGCTAACACAAATCCATAATGCTGAAAGACATAGGCGGGGCTGAAATTGAATTGGAGCAGGAGGAAGATCAAAAAAATGATCAGTACAACCCAGACAATCCCAATTTTTGCCGTTTTGATGAGCCGTTCTCTGCGTTGTTGGGCTAACAGGGCATGACCCATATCAAGCTGAGGGTCAGGTTCTGGCTGCCCGGGAAACTTCATAGTTTCTACAGCCATCGGTACCTCACAGATCTAGAAAATAAATGGTGGTGAGATTTTTCATGAAGAATCTCACCACCTAATTATGAAAATCTTACGGCCACTGATTTAGTGCAGCCAGGTCAAATGAAGCAGCGGCAGTGGCAAGATCCAGACCGTAATATTTTTGAGAAAGTTGGAGCAAGGTACCATCCGAGTTCAGTCCCTGGATAACCTCACTCACCTTCTTGACGAAGGGGACCGGGTCGGGAGTGCTGGCTTTATCGATGGCACCAGCCAGGTATTCAAAGTACACCGGGTCGCCCAATTGCTTGAGGGGCATGCCGTCCTTGATCGCGCCGGCACCGGTGGGTTGGGCGGTCAGGGCTGCGTCAAGCCGGACCCCGTCACCCAAGGCCAGATCTTGGAGTGCATTGATATCAGTTTCATAACCGACGAATTGGGCATTCTTGACCACAAGGTTGATCGTCTCACCCGGGATCTGCAGCGTGCCGGCCAGATAGGAGTCGTAAGTGGTTCCGGTTGCGCCGCCGATCTTCTTGCCGTCAAGGTCGCTAGGCTGGGCATAGGTGGTATTGGCATTATTGACGAAAAATGCAGCCGGGGTGGTATAGTATGGCTGGGTGAAATACAGCTTGGTCATGCGCTCGGGGGTGATGGTCATGGAGCCAATGCTGATATCCCAACGATTGGACCAGTTACCAGCTGTGATGAGGGTCCAGTCGGGGGTGACAAAGCAAGCTTCCACGCCCAACTTTCCAGCGATGGCGACAGCCGTGTCAATATCAAAACCGGTCAGCTCAGAAGATGTGTGTTGGTCAGAAGTACACTTTGTAGTGGTAGCGCGTTGACCACCTTCCACCAGCTGCGATTGAGGTGGGTAAGCAGGATCGGTTGATACGATCAATGTACCTCGGGCAAGAATCTCCGCAAGCTTATCTTTTGCAGCTGCGGGAGCCCCACCACAGCTTGAAAGTAGAAAAACAAAGATCAAAAGCAGTGATACAACAATGTAGAGCCTCTTCATAGGTTCCTCCTTATTTATTTTTGATTACCGTTGATCGTTGAAGCCTTCCGCAATGATCCATCCAGGATGACCTTATATTCTGCCTCCTTCTTAGATTGTGCTGTTGCAGCAAAGAGAGAAGTCTTAAGGCACCGGTTCGGAATGTGATTCATGCATCCTCCCCAGTCCCGGTGTCGATTCCCTTGCATGAACAACTTTCAGAAATAAATATTATTATATTCAGTGCCATGTATGACGGCTTTGCTAATGTGTATTATAGACGAAAGTAATAAACCATAGCAAGGCAATTTTTACTTTAAATTTTCGCCCAGGATCGTATGACAGCCCATATGATGCTCAGGTGAAGACTCTGCTGAATAACCTGTCGATAGGGGGCATGAGCTGAGACTGCGTCGAAAAGGGCGGACTGCAGGAGGGGATTTTGCCTGGCTGCTCGCAGGACGGGATCAAGCAGGCGGTAATGAGCAAGAAAAATGGTGAAATAACGCATGGCTTTCCCGTAGGGCAGATCCTGGGTGATATCCTTGTTCATGGCGCAATAATGATCATAAAAAGCATGCTCTGAGATGCCATGCTGCAGGATAGTTTCAGCGGCGCGAATACCAGTTAAAACTGCAGAAGAGATTCCTTTTCCTTTGAAAGCGCGCACCAATCCGGCTGCATCCCCCACTAAGACATATCGATCTCCATAATATCCACGCGCTTGCGAGCATGGGAATCTGCCTTTGTAAAACTGCAAATCCTCAAGGGTGAATCCACTTTCGTCATCCAGGTCGGGTAAAACAGCCTGGACTTCGGGTTGGGATAAGAAAGTCATCATCAGGTCCGCGTCCACCTTAGCACCAGCAATGTTGATTGTCAGATGGTTCCCTTTAGGGGTCACCCCGCCGAATTCGATGCGGGGATTTGCCGGTAGAAAGGCATGAATGATCGGACCAAAAGCATCCATGGCTTCTTGTTTGGGATGATATTTGGTCACGATGGAGCTGAGCGCCTGGGGTGGTTGGTAAGAGGTCAGGCGGTTGAACATAGCTGAACTGCCTTCATCCATCCCAAAAGCACCGACAACAACCTGCGCCTCGAAGGGGGAATTGTCCGTGTAAACGACGACATGGTCATCGTGGAATTCCAAATCATAGGCACGGGCAGGGATGACTGAGATCCCGCGTTGTTTGACGGCATCCAACATATACGCGTCATACTGCACCCTACGCAGGGCATTCGAAGGCTGTTCTTCATCATCGAGCTGTATCTGTTCACGGGCTGTATGGATGATATAACTGCATATTTGGCTCCGGCATAAACGATATGGAAACCGGACGCCCAATCTTTCATAAAGTAATTCTGGTAAGGGTGGTGAGATGACGCCGACACATTGGTTGTAATGCATCTCACCGGTAAATTGCTTCCCCTCAATGATGGTGATCTGAATTTCCCGACCCAGTTCGGCTGCCATGCGCTGAAGTGCCAATGCACAGGCAGTCCCTCCTGGACCCCCTCCAATGATCACCACATGTCCTGATTGCAAAGGACCAAGCGACCGGATCAATCTAGCCTCCTCCCCATTTCGAATTCATCCCATAACCCAAGTGCAACAAGGAAATAGGGTTGATACCCTTATAAAAAAGCTTGCGATAGGGTTCATCCCCAGTTAACATGCCCCATAAGATACGCATATGCTTTCTATCTTTAGTAGGTTGTGACATTTCCCACTGGATGGCAGCCTTCCAGGCGTTCAAGAGTATGGGAGAATTCAGGACAAAATTCCATAGACGAAAGAGCATAAAGCCATATGTGTTATCTGTTGCAATCGAGCGACAGATGGGTGCATAGTACTGGCGAAAAGTGCTGTGTGAGATTCCCATGCTCACCGCCGCTGACATCGCGCTTTTTGTGGTCTGAAAGGCGGAGCCAATCCCATCCTTATATAAGCGAGTGACAGCAGCATCTCCAACAGCGACCCAGCGGTCCCCAAAATAATGCCTGGCAATGCTCACCGCGATGCGCGGATTACAACCACAGAGACCGCTTGATGAGTTATATTGTAAAACATCTGTCAGGTTTTGGGTGGAAATGAATTCTTCGATGCTATTACGCGTAAAGCCTTTCCCGAGTAATGAGATATTCAAGTAGCGCCCTTTGGGAATTATGGCACCAAAGCTCAACCCAGATGGCTGTTTAAAATAAGCATTCACCTCATCAGAAATCCAATTCTCTGGGCGCAAGACTTCATCCTGAGCCATCACTTCCGTCTTGGGTGGGTGGTAGCTGAAACTACCGTCCAAGGGCGACCGACTGTTGATGCCTATTGCCAGCACAAGGAGGTCTGCTGGATAGTGATCCGTTGTGGTATACACTACAGGGCGACCATCCCACCTGACTTCACGCACCCGGCGAGGAATATGCACCGCGCCACGATTGGCAGCCTGGGAGAGCAGGAATTGATCAAAACTGGCTTCCGGGACAGGCTGACCATGGCGCGGCCCGCCCCCTCGATAAACACTCACAATCCTGCGGGTCGGATCCGGGCGTTCGAGGTGAATGGATTGGTGGTCAAGGTGAATGTTATAGGATTGCAGATCTGCCTGGACGATGTCGTCTGGTATCGATAAACCCAGCTCGGATAGATTCCCCCACAGGCGAGAAGAAAGCACTCCGGCGCAGCGATTGCAACCTGCAGGACCAGGTCTGGAGAAATCGCGCGGCTCGAATATCAACACCTCCAGGTGGAGATTATGAAGCTCGCTCAGGCGTTGTAATTGCAGGGCGGCAAAACTACCTGCAGGTCCGCCACCGACGATACATACACGGCTATGATTTTCCAACCGCAAAGCTGCCAGGGCCGCTTGCTCGCTCACGAAGCTGCTCGCTTCGCCACGCTTGCCAGGGCTGCTTGCTTTGCCCTCGCTCGCAGAAAATGCCCGCAAAGCTGCGTCGCGCTTGCCGGGGAATGTTCGCGACTTCGGTCTAAAACCGCCTTTGTTCGCTACGCAAGCCAAGCTTTGCTTCCTCCGTTCATCCTACTCAAGATAAACAAGGGGTAAGGGACACGCCACTTATCAATGAAAATACAATTGTACCTGATTGCTGACCAATATGACCACTTTGGTTTAAATAAAAACTTCCCGGGCTGGCTATCAGGAGCATAGCTCTCGGAAAGTTTGTTATTTACCCGAAAGAAAGCGGGCTGCCATGCATGAACTTAACGGATCTTCATCGTACAGCTGCTTGCAATCTTCCCCGCAGAAATAGATGATCTCATCCCGGTAGTAGATAATGGGGGTGTGGGGGGTGATCAATACCCTGGCACCACAAGCAGTCTCAGCTTGTGTGGGCGTGCCTGGGTCAGGGGATGGTTGGGTGGTGTTCATTTTTCCTTTTGCTCCATTTCGTTAAGGATTTCCAAATCGCGCTTGAGGTTACGGCGGCGAAAGATCAGACTTATGATATACAAAAACACGACAGTGAATATTACCGAATACCCCGCGATCATATAGCGGGTGGTTTCGGCAGGAGCTTGCTGAAGTATTGAGGTGAGCATGGGCATCAATCCTATTGGAGAACTTTTATTCGTAGATTCTCAGCATGATCCGCAAGCTTACCCAGACGAATACGATGCCAGAGCAGGTCAGCGAAGATGAATGAGAAGGTTAGCAGGCTGAACATGAAGGTCTGCAGCATCTTGGGGGTCATATCGAAACTGCCTTCGGCACCAGCAGCGCCACTGCCAATAATGACCGGGTGAATGGTACGAAAGATACGGATCGAAATGAAGGTGAGGGGAACACTGATGAAGCTAAGAATGGCATAGACAGCGCCAAAACGGGCGCGACGGTCGGGGTCTTCGATGCCCTGGCGCAACATGAGATAAGCGGCATAAACCAGCTCGACAATCGCGGCTGTGGTCAGGCGTGGATCCCACGTCCACCAGGTGCCCCAGGAACCTCGCGCCCAGATCGAACCAGAGACGATGGCGATAAAAAAGAATACAAAGCTGATTTCCACAGCTGCCATGCCGACAATATCCCATTGGTGATCGCCTTTACGCAGAAAAGCCACTCCTGCAATGGCAGCAACCAGGAAGCCCAACATTCCCACCCAGGCGTTGGCAACATGAAAGTAGAACACGCGCTGCACCTGCCCCATAACAGCTTCGAGGGGGGCATAGAGAAAGACCATGCCGACAGCAGTGATGAACAAAAGAATGGTGACGATATCAAGGATCGCCAACAAACGAGGTTTAGATTCCATGAGTTACTCCTCTACAATATAATCAAACACCATAAAAGCCACTGCAATGAAAATCACATCGTAAACAATCAGCAAATTGATCCAGGGACGGATATCGATGGCCTCCACACCCTGGAGAAAACCTGTACTACCTTTCACAGCTGCAATCATGACCGGGATGATCAATGGGAAAAGCAGAATGGGCAGCAAGACATCACGGGTGCGGGTTTGCACCGCCATACTAGAGAGCAACGTTCCTACAGCCACATAGCCGATCGAACCAAGGAGGATAACCAATAACAATCCCGGTTTGAACAGATTAACACTATACATTACGCTATATACCGGCAATACAATCGCTTCAACTATGAGCATAAATATCAGATTGCCGATGGCTTTTCCAAAATAAATGGCACTGCGGTCAACCGGTGCCAACAGCAAACCGTCCAAACAGCCGCGATCTTTCTCCATTGCCATCGAGCGGTTGAGCCCGAGGGTACCGGCGAACGCAAAGGTGACCCACAAAACGCCTGCGGTGACGGTAGCGCGAGCCTGAGCATCTAATTCCAAAGCGAAGTTAAAAATCAGGATGACCAAGAGTGCAAAGACAAGCATGGCAGAGAGCAACTCACGGCTGCGTAACTCTGCGGCAAGATCTTTCCAAATAATGGCGGCAAGCGAACGTATGAACTGTGCTGCGCCTAAAGTTGGCTCTTTAAGTCTAACTTGGTTTTCAGCCTGAGGAATAGGTTGCATCCTTATGCCTCTCTACGCTTCGTAGATCGCCTGCCGATAAAATGCCAGCAGATTGTTGGGGTCCATCTGTGAGCGTTGAACGGAAGCAGCGATGACACCGCGTGACAGGACATCAAAACGCGAGGCCAGGTCGGCCACGCGGGCCAGGTCATGGGAAGTCATCACCACTGTCCGGCCGCGAGCAGCTACGTCACGCAAGACGGTATCCAGCATCTGACATGCATCCTGGTCCAAACCCGTATGCGGCTCATCGAAGAGCATCACTTCAGGATCATGCAGAACGGCGCGACCGATTGCCAGGCGCTGTTGCATACCGCGTGAGAAGGTACGCACCAGATCACGCCGACGAGAAACTAACCCCACCATTTCCAGCACTTCTGAAATCCGCTTTTCTGCATGAGCGACATTATACATGCGGGCATAGAAGCGCAGATTCTCTTCAGCAGTCAAATCTCCATACAGCAGGGGAAGGTGTGATACCACGCCTAATCTACGCCGGACTGCCGCTGCCTGATTTGGGAGGGAATATCCGGCAATATTCACGCTGCCCATTGTTGGGCGCGAAAGTGAAGCCAGAATGCGCAAGAAGGTTGTCTTGCCAGCGCCGTTTGGACCCAACAAAGCAACGAATTCTCCTGACTCAACGGAGAAATCCATGCCACGCAGGACGGGCTTCAAACCGAAGCGTTTAACGAGTTTTCGGACAGTGATCATAAAATAAGCAACAGCGAAATCTAAGCGGTATCCCCGCTAGCTATCCCTGTTCCAACTTTCTTAATTTTTCCTTTAGTATAGCTCTACGTTCAAGGTACGCTTCTTCGGGCAGGTTGCCAGCGTGGTATTGGTCATCCAAAGCGATAATCGCATCCATCAAAGTGCCCTCGTCTTCCAGGGATGCATCCACCTCGGTTTGTGGTGATTCTATATTTATGCCTTCCAGGGCAGTTTGCATGGTGGGTTTTCTGCGGAATCTGCGGAATAACCACAACCCTAAAATAACAAGAGCGACACCAAATACGCCCAACCCAATAGCCAGATTTTGCATTGTTCCGGTGGTAAAGATTGAGCTTGCAGCTTTCTTGGGATTACCCGACAGGGTGAACTCAAGTGAACTCCCGGCGATCAGGCCGCTACCGTTAAACATGTGGTACATGCTGCCCTGAAAATCGCGTGTGCCACCGTCTTGGAGCTGAGTGCTATTGACCTTCACGCCATTATCGGGCACCATGACGACCACGGCGCTAGTCGGAAGGTACATGGGCTGAACGAAGTTCAGTTTATGATCGTAAGGCATCTGAAAAGCAAAAATGACCTGGTACTCACCGACACCAGGTTTGACGGTCATCTTATCAGCGAAACCCTGCGATACTTCCACATAACGAGTGCCCAGTTCACCATCCTGGAATTGTAGATTGGAATATCCTTGGGGTAAGGGGAAGGTGACAACTGTGCCATCTTTAGCAGGAGGGACAATGGCTTGCTTGGCTGGGTTGGAAATAATAAATACTTCGATGACCTGGACATTTCGAGGATCAGTAAAATCGAAGAAAATGTGAACACGGTCAGTGGTCAATACTGAAACGTCGGTCGTCGAATCATAGACGGTAACTTGCAGATTCAAATTTGGGGTGGTTGGATCAACGGTGACAATATCAGAACCATAGGTGCCGGAGTTATAATCGGTACCCGCCAAAAACACCCTACCTTCGGGCATGATGATATTCGTAAAGGTATATACACCATCTACCCCGGTAGTAAGCGTCTCAGAATAAGTATTTTGCATGTTATCAAAGCCATACAAAGTAACCGGCGCATCGGTGGGGGCATCTCCTCCGGAGCCATTAATCAACTGAACTGTGACGGAACCGTTGAAAGTCACCGTTGGGGTGACCTCGGCGGTCGAGTTCAACAGAGGGTTATGAGTTTCAACGGGACTTGGATAGGTTTCAGGTTCCGGGGAGGCATTGGAGGTTGGTACAGCGGCAGCATTCACCGCGGGGGAAGGATATGTATTTGCCGATAATTGTGGGATGGCAAAGGTCAACGAGCGGAGATAACCGACCAGCGCCCAGCGCTCATTGTCATCCAGCGTACTCGAGTAAGCAGGCATATCAGGTATGATGCCTGAGGAAATTGACTGGTAAAGGCTGGCGGAGGAGCTTTTTGCCATGAATGCCTGGTCGGTAAAATCTTTAGGTTGAGTAGATAAGGTTTCGGCATCGGGACCATTGCCCTTTCCAGATTGACCATGGCAGGTGACACAGTTTTGCTGATAGAGGGTTTTGCCCTGGCTGACCAACACATTGGGAGCGCTCAGGCTGATGGCATACGCCACCACATCCCAGCGCTGACGATCGGTCAGATTGGCGAAGGGGGGCATGAATTTTTCCATATCCCCTTGTGTGACGACTGTGTACCATTCAGCAGGGGAATACAGGTGGGCAAAATCGGATAACCCCAAGGTTGCCACTGGCACAGATAATTGAGCTGCCTGAGGACCATCCCCCATCCCCAGTAAGCCATGGCATTGAGCGCATTCCTGATTATAGAGTTTTTCTCCATTCACAAGGTCGGGTGGCACAATCGGGTAAACAGGGCTGGCGGCGACAGACTGTGTCGCCTGTTGGGCAGCTGGTAGCTCTGAGCCTGGCGGTGGGGTGATATCTGCAGCCAGTGAAAAAGAACAGGCAGATAAAAAAGCCGCCAGGACGAGAAGGAAGATAAATCCGGGAAATCTAGGCATGTTTACTCTCAAATACGGAATTAGGATAAAACCAATGTAGCGCCGCATCTTGGACAAAAACGATCAGACGCCTGAACTGGCAGACCGCATTTTGGACAGAAACCGCCTGCTTTCTCCTGCATGGAACGGCGGCGAGAGGCAATTCTCTGTTCAAGCTCATCATCCGGGACAGGTGGAACTGCATTCCCGTTCTTTCTGGATGAGGCAGGGGTGCCATCGAGGGTGAGGCGGCGAGCTACAATGGCAGCTTCCAAACGGTTCTCGGCAGTTTCAAAGATAGGAGATATTTGGTGCGTATCAATTTGGCGCAGTATCTCAGCCCCTTTCTGCAGGAGCGTCAAGCGCTGGGCGGGATAATTCTCCTTGGGGATCTTGCCCAGGTTATAGTCATCGTCCAATTCTTGTATTGAGGCAACCACCTGGTCGCGTTTAGCCAGCAGGGGGGAAATATCCTGCTCCTCATGGGTGACCGAGGTGGAGCTGCGCTCCATGAGCGGCCGGCTAATATAGATGATTACGAGGATCAAAAGGGCGAGGATGAGAAAGATTGAACCAATATCCATGATCAGATTTCACAATTCATAGTGGATTATGGACCCAGCAAAGGGTCGATGGCTGCCTTAATCTCAGCCAAAGAGGAGTAGGGGCTGAGTTTAACGGAAGCCAGGTTGCCGTTTTTATCAATGATGTATGTTTCCGGTACTCCGGTCGTACGGTAGGCTTGAGATATCATTGTGCCGAGATCAGGCCCGTTGGGATAGGTGATATTGAACCTCTTGATATAAGCTAAAGAGGCCGACTCGGTATCCGTCCAGGCGATCCCCAGGAAGAGGACGTCACCACGCGGCTGGTAATAACGCCAGGCAGATTCAAGATCAGCAGCCTCCTGTTCACACGGCTTGCACCAAGAAGCCCAAAAGTTTACCAGAACCACCTTTCCAGACATTTCTGTGGGACCGAATTGCTGTCCATCAAAGGTAGTAAGGGTAAAAGTGGGAGGTTTCTGACCTACTGCTACTGGTCCCTGTTGCTTTCTGAGCAACACCATGGCGACAACCACGAGCAAGGCAAATAATCCCACCCAGGCAAGAATGCGCCCCCAGCGAGGGAGCACTTTCTGTGACGGTTTTTCTATTGGACTAGTTGAGATCTCATTCATATCATAATCAGAGGATTATCGTTTACGCACTTCATCTTCCAGCCGCGTGATATATTCATCCTGCGCAGCATTCATTTCAGCAGGAGGCGCATCGTTGGAGGGGGTGAGGTCTACTTGCTGAGTTGGGCGCTTCCAAGAGCGATAAGCATGATAAAGGACATATACGCCAGCCAAGATGGCAACAGGGGGCACCAGGTAAACAAGCCAATTGATGCCTTTTGGAGGCGGTGTACCCAAGACGCGGGCGCCATACTGCTGAACGAAATAATCTTTGATCTGCTGCTCACTCCAGCCATCCGCCAGCTTCTGGCGGATCAATTCGCGCCATTGAGCGCAGGCGGTAGTTGGGCACACATCCAATGGTATGTTTTCACAGACCGGGCAGTAAAGCTGTTTCGCAATTGAGTTGACCTGGTCATCGGAAGGGGTGGGTTGTTGGGCAACAGCGACACCCACCACAATAAAACCAAAAAGAAGGGTCAGCAAAATCGCGAACGAACTTTTTTTAATCAGCATGTTTCAATTACGCCTTACTCACGGCTGGAACAGTTTTTTGGACTAGGACCAGCTCTGGCTCCTTCTCTGGCCAAGCAGCCACGAGAGTACCCAGGATAAAGACAATCCCACCCAGCCACAACCAGTTAACCAAAGGATTATGATAAACCTTGAAGGTTGCACCAGTGGTGGATAAGGGCTGCCAGTCCACGAGGATTACGTAAAGGTCATCTTCCATATTGCTGCGCACCCCAGCGATCGTCATTGGCTGTTGGGCTTCGTAGTAATAATCTCGGCGTGGGTGGAGCTCACCAACATACCTACCATTCTTATAAACACTCACCACAGCACGGGCAACATTGCGCCCATCGGCGGTGTCGAAGACCGATAACGAATCAAATTGAATGGTGTACTGCCCGAGGCTAATCTGGCCGCCCTGGGGGATGGTGGCCTGGGTTTCGGACTGAAATAGCTCAATGCCGATAATCCCAAGTGCCATCAGAACTACTCCGAGGTGGATAATGTATCCTCCATAACGGCGCCGGTTCCTACCCGCTAGGCGCCAGAGCGCCAGGAGTAAGTTTTCGCCGTTTTTTTTGTGGCGAGCCCAGACAGCGCGCCAAAATTCATAGAAGGTAACGCAGGTAACGATAGCACACAACCAAAAACCAAGCAACGCTGCCATGGAGCGTACGCCAGCGAATAAGAGCACTGCAACTACAACCAAAGAAACTGCAAAAGGCTTCCAGAATGCCTTACCAAGGGTTTTGCTGGTGGAATAATTCCAGGCTGAGAGAGGGGCAATCCCCATTAATAGAAGCAACCCAGCAAACAATGGACCTGTGGCGCGCTCATAATAGGGTGGACCGACCGTGATCTTCTGACCGGTGAAAACCCCAGCAAGAGCAGGGATCTTCTGTCCGACGATACCCAGTGCTTCTGAAAGCACCGGAAAGATCACTCCCCAGAAACAAACCACAAAGATACCAACGAAAAGCAGATTGTTAAGCAAGAACAGGGCTTCGCGTGAAAACCAGGAAGTCATCTCAGAATCGGATTTAAGCTCATTCCAGCGACGGCTCAAAAGCGAGAGCGAAGCTACAAAGGTCAGACCAATAAAGCCAAAGAACAATGGACCGATGGCACTCTGAGCAAATGCATGCACGGAGGATAATACACCTGAACGGGTGAGGAAGGTACCGAAAATTACCAGGTCATAGGTGAGGATGATGAGGACCATATTCCATTGTTTGAGCATGCCGCGTTTTTCCTGGATCATCACCGAATGCAGGAAAGCGGTTCCGGTGAGCCAGGGCATGAAGGCTGCGATTTCGACCGGATCCCAGCCCCAATATCCACCCCAGCCCAGCACGTCATACGCCCAACGCCCACCCAGCACCAGCCCCAAAGAAAGGAACAACCAAGCAACGAGCGTCCAGCGGCGGGTGATACGAATCCAACGGTCATCGGTACGCCCGGTTATCAAAGCAGCCATAGCAAATGCATAGGGGATTACAAAGGAAACAAAACCCAAATACAGCATAGGCGGATGGAATATCATGCCGGGATGGCGAAGGAGGGGGTTTAATCCATTGCCATCAGGAGGGATATAGAGAGACATACCAGCCGGCTGGAACATGGAGGTGGTGATATTGCCGGTGGCGGATTGCCAGAAGCTGACGAAGGGATTCTCCACAAAGATACTAAGGAGGAGGAAAAACGCCAGGGTTACAAGGGAAACCAGAATGACCCAGGGGAGAAATTCACGGTCACGATCCCACTTACGCAGGGTGACAGCAGAGGCAAAAGCAGACATCAACCAGGACCAGAAGATCAGCGAGCCAGCCTGCCCACCCCAAAGTGCTGTTATGCGTAGATAAATGGGCATACTGCTACTGGAAACTTCGGTCACATATTGAACCTCATAATGACCGCTGACCAGGAGGTAGATGATGCTCAGAGACGTGATGGTCAGAAGCGGAAAGGTGAGGAGCATGGCGTTGCGCGCACTATCCACCCAGGAGGGGCGATTCCTGCGAGCGCCATAATAAGCTGCTACTGCACCGTATATTGAGACAACAAAGGTTATGAGGAGGGTGCCATTACCAAGGTTAGCAACCATGGACAACCCCTACCATTAAGGTGCTACCTGGCTTGGGACAGCTTCTTCGTATTTTGTTGGGCATTTCAACAGCAGCTCATCGGCATGGAAAATATTATCTTCACCGAGATGACCCGTCATGATAGCCTGGGCTTCGTCGCGCAGGAGGTCGGGTTTTGGGCCGAGATAGACGACCTGCATGCGAGTGCGCGAGGGGTCAGTCACAGCGACATGCAGAACAGCGGCTAGACCACCCTGAGCTTCGATCTGTTTGTTATCTGCGGGGACATTGGCAATCGTGAAATTCAGGGACAGAGCTTGAGGATCGTATTGGATCGAATCGCCGATGACGGCGCCCGATATGCGAACATTTTGACCAACCACGGATTGACCGCGCGATTGTAGTTCATCGATGGTGAAGAAATATTCAGCGTTGGCTTTAGTGGACGAGATGATCAGATAAGCGATGGCAGCAATAATCAGCAAGCCACCGATAATAAACTTTACCCGGCCACCAAATCTCGGGCGCGCTTCAACAGCTTGTTCCATTACAAACTCTCCTTTGATAAACAGGCAATGAGAAATGACGCAGATTGATTTTTACATGACTAGATTAATACAGGGTGAGATATTACCAATAAGAGGGTGAGAATGGTAAAGATTACAGGGTGAAGATACTGCCCTGATCGTTTTTAGATCGTGATGAATTATCTATCTGCTGCGAATTGGGGTTCCACAAGAACGGCAGAATTGGTCACCGGGGAGGGCACGCTTACCGCATTGGGAACAGTAAACCGGTGCCTCTGTTGAGCCGGAACTCGTCTCTGGCTCAGTCGATCCAGTCCTGAAGCGCCTGCGGTGCGTTTGCGTGACTGGGCGCTGCCGGCCAGTTTGCCAGTACCATACTATCCCCCCGATAATCAACCCTGCTCCCAAAATACCCAAAATCCATGGCAGCCAGGTAGAGAGGTTAAGATCTGAAGCTGCACCTTGAGGTATGGGCGCACTAGGCACAACTGGTAGATTTTCCGCACTCAGCGCGTCACTCGATTTTTGATAATCTAATGTGATGCGGATGTTTTGACCCGCAGTGATCGCTCCAACTTCCTCGGTAAAATAGGTTAAATTATCACTGCCAACAGTACCATCACCCAAGCTGGGGGAAATACGCATATCGGTGGCACCGGAGGGTTGTTGCACCTGGATCGTCAATTGAGTGACGGGGTAATCTCCGGGCCAAAGGTACGAATAATGGCGGGCATTGCCATCTTTGGTCAACCCAGGATCATAATATTCAAGCTGCAGCTCTGGAGTGGTGGTCGTAAAGTTGATGATTCCCCATTCACCATTCACCTGACGGGTGTAATCAATGGTAAATAGTGAGCCATCCACCTGGCGGGCTGCGACTGCATTGGGCTCACCAGCCGCAATGGGGATGCGCAAAGATACTGTCGCCGGGTATGTGGTGGTTGCTGAAAGTGTCATCTGGTAGATGACCAGCACGCTGGTTTTATCGTATTCAGGCCAGATTCCAATTTGCATGGAACTCAATACAAGAGAAGCTTGAGCATGCACTCCGAGAGGAAGCAACATGGTCAGGATCAAAATCAAGGGAAGCACCCATTTGCGCATAAATAACCTCTTCATATAAGTAGATTAATCTTACCATGCCACCCAAAATGGGGGAATAGGATTGTTTTGAATGGATAACTGAGCATACAGAAGGAAGTAGAATTTGCATTATTAACCAACTAATATGCAGTGATAATTGACAATAGTAATATATCGTGATAATATATCTATATATTATATACCAATCCTATCTAAGGAGGTCGGAATGGTCAAACCTAATGCACAACAAAAGGATGACCTGACGGGGCTTTTCAGCCGCAAAGCATTCCTGGAGCAGTTCACAAAAGTACTGTCACAGGCCAAAGCCAGCATGCAAGAAATGCCACTCTCGCTGGCGCTGATGGATGTGGACAAATTCAAAACTATCAACGACCAATACGGGCATGTCACAGGCGATAACGTGCTGGTGGCAGTAGCGGAAGTCATCCAGGCACATGCTGGCAGAGATGCAGTGGTCGGACGTTACGGTGGAGATGAGTTTTTGATCGTGTTCCCAGGCGAAGAACGGGAACAGGCATTCCTTAAACTGGAGCAAATACGACAGGAACTTAGTCAGCACGATCTGGCAATTCCCGATGGGAAGGCTATCGAAGGAATACCGATCAGTGCTGGGGTGGCATCTTTCCCGGTGGATGGTCGCACTGAAAACGAGCTGTTACGTAAGGCGGATCATGCCCTTTATCGCGCCAAGGTGAGTGGTAGGAACCAGGTGCGACTAGCATATGAGGAGCGTATGGTGCCGAAAACAACCCATTACACGCAGACGCAACTCGAGAGACTATCCAAGCTGGCAGACGAACGCGGGGTGAACGAAGCCGATTTGCTGCGCGAGGCGATGGATGATTTTCTCACCAAATATGGGGTGAATGATATCGAGACTTAATCTGTGAGGTTTTATTCAATAGCTGCTCGAACGCGACGTGCCAGAGTAGAGAAAGCGGGTGAGTAGCGAATTTCTTCTTCCCTGGGGCGAGGAAGATCCACGGTCAGATCCAGGCGCAGCCGACCCGGGCGTGGGCTGAGAACCAAGACTCTATCTGCCAGAAAGAGCGATTCACTTATGGAATGGGTGACCATGATCACCGTCTTACGCCTGGCCTGCCAAATACGGGTCAGCTCAGTGCCCATGCGCTCACGCGTCAAAGCATCCAGTGAACCGAAAGGCTCATCCAGCAGGAGCAGGTCGGGCTCATGGATCAATGCCCTGGCGATGGCTACACGTTGAGCCATTCCACCCGAGAGGTCACGCGGTAGAGAAGCCTCAAAGCCCACCAAACCGACCAGCTCGACCAAAGCCTGCGCTTTCGCCATTGCCATTGTACGAGGCACGTGTTGAATCTCCAAAGGCAAGAGGATATTATCCAATACGGTTCGCCAGGGCATCAAGTTGGCTTTTTGAAACACCATGCCCACACCATGGCGGGGAGCTTTTAAGGAGGAGTGTCCGAATAGTACTTCCCCTTGCGTTGGGGGCAGCAGCCCTGCCAGGATACGCAACAGGGTGGTCTTACCAGAGCCAGAGGGGCCCAGCACACATACAAATTGCTCGGCGCAGACCGAAAATGAGATGTCATCCAAGGCATGCAGCCCACTATTCCCATCGGGGAAGATGGTGCTGAGGTGGTTAATCTGCAAAATTGGCTCGCCAGGTGGCTGATTCATCAAAAAGTACCCAATTCCTTATCGCGAGACTCACTTGCCTGGAAGAAAATCGTTGCTAAACGCCTGGGTTACGTCCAGGGACTTGGTTAGAAGGCCCATATCCAGCAACACCTGCTCTGTGTTTTGCCAGGCAGCGGGATCAGAATATCCCAGTTGATCAGCTTTCCAGAATTCAATGGAGGTGGCAAGCACTTCCTTTTGAATAGCCTGATCGGCTTGTGCCAGCCCCTCCACATATTGTAGACTGATTTGGAAGGCTTCGTCGGGGTTGGCAATCGTATCTGCAATCCCCTTCAGGATGGCCTGGTCCATCCTTCTAACAAGGTCTGGATTTTGGCTTATCGTTATTTCATTTGTAATCAAGCCATTGGAAACCAGATGGGCGTAATCCTTGACGTTTATTTCATCGATTTTGTAACCCAACGCACGCAGCTGAACTGGCTCGTTGGTGGTATAGACTACCACAGCCTGTTCCTGATCACTCACAAGGGTTTCCACCTGGGTGTAACCAATCGAATCCAGGGTGACATCGCTTTCCTTCAGACCAGCTGCGCTGAGCAACGCCCGCAAGCCAATGTAACTTGCTCCGTACAAACCAGGAAGCCCGATGCGCTTACCTTCTAAATCAGCTGGTTTAAGGATGCCCTGCCCAACCTTGGATACTACCGACACTGGGTAATCTTGATACCATGCCAGCACGTCCACCACTGGCAAGCCCTGGGCGCGTGCCAATAAGACCTGATCGCCCGATACAACAGCGAACTGGAGCTGATTCGCACCCACCAATGCGACAGCATCCGTCTCCATGCTATAGTCGAATTCAATGTCAATCCCAGCCTGGCTGAAATAACCCTTGTCAACCGCAACATATAATGGAGCAAATTGGACATTGGGGATGTATCCCACTGGCAGGCGAACATGCACCAATGTAGCTGCATTCGTCGCAGAAGCCAACGGATAGGCACTTTGAGTGGGCACACCTGAATTTACCTGGGGGGATGGATAATTGGATGCACTTCCACAAGCAGTAGATAAGATCACAACCAATATCAAAATAATCATCGATAGATTTTTCATACCTCGAACTCCTCCGACCACCACGGAAACCACATCATCCTGCTTTAACCGGCACGTCACCATTCAACAAGACCTCGCTCTCAGGACGCTGCTGCCACCTCAATAAACGTTTTTCAACTAACGAGACCAGCCCATAAAGGATCAAGGCCAGGGCAATCAGCGTGATGACTGCGACGAATACCAGGGAAGTATCGTAAACACCACGCCCAACGTTGACCATGAAACCTAGACCGCTTTTTGCACCCACAAACTCTCCAACGACTGCACCAATGACTGAAAGGGTAGCTCCGATGCGCAACCCACCCAGAAAAACTGGCAATGCCGCGGGAAGCTCCAAGCTTTTCAGAGTCTGCCAGCGGCTGGCTTGCAGTGAGCGCATCAGATCGCGCAGGTCTTCAGGGACGGAACGCACACCAACCACGGTGTTGACCAGCACGGGGAAAAAGACGATCAGAGCGCATACCAGGACCTTGGAGAATAACCCGGGGCCAAACCAGATCACGAGTAGAGGGGCGATGGCGACAATCGGAATGGACTGGCTGGCAACGATATATGGGGAGAGCAAACGTTCCAAATGCAGCGAACGAGCCAGGAGATATCCGAGCACTGTGGCAACACTCACACCCAATGCCAACCCCGCCAGGACTTCCACAAGGGTCACCAGAGTATTGCGAAGCAGGCTGCCATCCAGGATGGCCTGGGCGAAACGGACACTAACCTGCTCAGGCGTGGGAAGGATAAAGGCTGGGAATCCGCCAAACCAGGCAACCAGCTGCCATACCAGCAGGACGAGAAGTAATGAAACGGCAATCAGCCAGGGTTTGGTCTTCATATAGAAAAAGCCCCGAAGGGTTCTTCGGGGCAATTAATAGCTCTTATTAGGCAAATCCCTGCACATTCAGTGCAGGCAAATGGTCTAAAAAGTTCTAATACCTTCTTTCATCCGGACTGTACCGTCGGCTCCGGAATTTCACCGGATCGTGCCATTCGCATGGCTCGTGGGCTTTACCACCGGTCGGGAATAAACGATTTTCACGTTATCACCCTGCCCCGAAGGTTATTTTCTTTATCCCCATAATTATAACGAGAGTGAGTAAAAAGGTCAACCGATTAACTTGTTAGAGTTTTATAAGAACCGACTGCCCCCGCTTGACGTACCCAACCCGTTCATGGTATCATTTAACGGTTCGTTTTAGCACTCTCATGGTGAGAGTGCTAAATTATAGGTGAATCAGATGACTACACTAACCGAACGACAGAGACTGACCCTGGCTCTCATCATCCACACGTATGTGGAGACTGCACAGCCCGTTGGGTCGAAAGCTTTGATTGAACGGTACAAACTCGATACAAGCTCAGCCACCATACGCAATGATATGGTGGAGCTAACTGATGCCGGTTACTTACGCCAGCCTTATACGTCGGCTGGTCGGATTCCGACTGAAGAAGGCTACCGCTATTTCGTTCGGCAGCTGATGGGGCAGACCGAGCTGCCGATGAATACCCGTCGGACAATCACCCACCAGTTTTACCAAGCAGGGAGGGATGTGAACCGATGGATGCGCCTGGCTGCATCTGTGCTGGCATACCAATCGCAAGGTGCCAGCCTGGTGACATCCCCAAGACCTGAGTCAGCACGCTTCAAGCATCTTAGCCTGATATCCACACATGGACGGCAGGTTTTGATGGTGATGGTGTGGACGGGTGGGCAGGTGCGTCAGCAAATGCTCACTCTGGCTGAGCCTGTCTCTCAGGAGCAGCTTTCAACGGCTGCCAGTCATATCAATATGGTGTGCGAGGGGCTGGATGCAGATGGAATCGCTGCACTTAGCGGTCAATTTGATGCCCTTGAACAAGATGTGATCAAGCTGACACAGGAAGAATTGGATAGGATGAAACAGGTCGTATCCGGTGAAGTCTACCGGGATGGCTTGACAAATGTGCTGGCAGAGCCGGAATTCGCTGAGTCGGAGTCGGCTCGTAAGGCATTGAGAGTTCTGGAAGAACGGTCCATGTTGGAGGATTTACTCTCCCGGACGGTACTGACTACCGGTATGGATGACGTCCAGGTACTGATTGGTGGGGAGGGGACGTGGGAGGACTTGCGCGACTGCTCCATGGTTCTGGCGCGATACGGTGCTCCAGGATTGGTAACGGGGGCACTCGGGGTGCTCGGGCCTACTCGCATGGCTTATGGTCGCACAGTATCGGCGGTGCGCTTTGTCTCTGGTCTACTGAGTGACCTTGTGATTGAAATGTTAGCTGAAGAAACGTAAGGAGCGTGACATTATCATGGTTCCAAAGAAACACAAAATGGATGAAAATGAAAAAATTTCTAATACGGAAAAACCGCAGGATCGAACTACGCCTCCTACAGAACCGGAGGAGATAACAGAAGTACCGGCAGTTATTCCGGAGGAGGAGATCGCTCAACTGCGTTCAGAGCTTGACCAGTCATTGGCAAAGGCGAATGATTATTTGACAGGATGGCAGCGTGAAAGAGCTGAGTTCTTTAATTATAAAAAGCGGATGGAACGTGAACAAGCTCAAGGCGGTCAGAATGCCTTTGGTAATGCCATCCGGCGTTATCTAGATATTGCAGATGACCTGGCGAGAGCCTTAAAGGACAAGAATCGTCCAACCGATGGAAATGGTGCAATTTGGGCAGAAGGCATTGATTTGATCCATCGAAAAATGGTCGCAGCGTTTGAAGCAGACGGAGTAAAGACCATCGATACCGATGGAAAATTCTTCGACCCCAACATGCACGAAGCCATTTCCCATGAGGATAGTTCGGATCATGAGAGTGGTCAGATCATCGAAGTGGTGCAACCTGGGTACACCCTTGGCGAGCGGGTAATTCGGCCGGCACGCGTTAGAGTGGCAAGGTGAGCATTATTCGGCATCTTCTTAATTTATTTCGCATCCAATCATAAACAAGGAGAGTAACAGAATGGGAAAAATAATTGGTATCGACCTGGGTACGACCAACTCAGTGGTGGCGGTGATGGAAGGCGGGGAACCGACTGTCATCCCAAGTGCGGAAGGCGAGCGGCTCGTTCCATCCGTGGTGGCAGTGAATAAGAATCACGAGCGTCTGGTGGGGCGGGTCGCACGCAACCAGGCAGTGGTCAACCCAGAAAACACTGTCTTCTCAATCAAACGCTTCATGGGTCGCAAGTTTGAAGACCCGGAGGTGAAAAAAGCATTGTCACGGGTCCCTTATAAAGTGGCCAAAGCTCCCAATGGGGATATCCGGGTGATATTAGACGGGCGTGAATATTCGCCTCCAGAAATTTCAGCCATGATCCTGGCAAAACTTAAGACGGATGCTGAAGCCTACCTGGGTGAAACGGTGACCGAGGCGGTGATCACCGTGCCGGCTTACTTCAATGACGCCCAGCGCAATGCCACCAAGGATGCCGGGAAGATCGCCGGGTTGGATGTGCTACGAATTATCAACGAGCCAACAGCTTCATCATTAGCTTATGGTCTGGACAAGAAGAAAGATGAAGTGATTGCAGTGTACGACCTGGGTGGAGGTACATTCGATATTTCCATCCTGGATGTGGGGGATGGCGTCTTTCAGGTGCGCTCCACAAGCGGGGATACCTTCCTAGGTGGGGATGATTTTGACATGCGTTTGATTGACTATCTGGCGGATGAATTCAAGTCGGCCAATGGGATTGATCTGCGCCAGGATCGCCAAAGCCTGCAACGGTTAAAAGAAGCAGCAGAAAAAGCCAAGATCGAACTCTCTAGCATGATGCAGACCGAAATCAACCTGCCTTACATTACAGCCGATGCAACAGGCCCGAAACACCTGGTAATGAACCTGACGCGCTCCAAATTGGAGCAATTAACCGGTGATCTCGTTGAGCGCTCCCTTGGGCCAGTAAAAACGGCCTTAAAGGATGCCGATTTGGATACTTCAAAGATCAATGAAGTCGTGCTGGTGGGTGGCATGACGCGCATGCCGGCGGTGCAGGAAGCCGTTCGAAAATTATTCAACAAGGAACCCCATAAGGGGGTTAACCCGGATGAGGTGGTGGCGGTGGGTGCAGCGATCCAGGCGGGCGTGTTGGGCGGTGATGTAAAGGACATCCTGCTGCTGGACGTCACACCATTGACACTCTCGGTGGAGACGTTGGGTGGAGTAGCGACTCCGCTGATCGAGCGCAACACGACCATACCGACACGCAAGAGCCAGATCTTCTCGACGGCCTCCGATAGCCAACCACAGGTTGAGATCCATGTGCTGCAGGGTGAGCGACCGATGGCAACCGACAACAAGAGCCTGGGCAAATTCATTCTGGATGGCATTCCCCCTGCTCCACGCGGCATTCCACAAATCGAGGTTACCTTCGATATCGATGCCAATGGGATCATCAAGGTGACTGCCCAAGATAAAGCCACTCAACGCAGCCAGCATATCACCATCACAGCCTCTTCTGGCTTGAATGAGGCTGAGGTAGAACGCATGCGACGTGAAGCTGAAGTTCATGCCGATGAAGATAAGAAGCGCAAGGAGCTGATCGAAGCCCGCAACACTGCTGACAACGCAATTTATACGGCTGAGAAGGCAATACGGGACTTTGGAGATAAAGTACCAGCGGATACCAAGAGCAAAGTGGAAGCAGAAGTTGCCAATGTCAAGAAGGCGTTGGAGACAGAGGATCCCGCCAGTATCAAGAGTGCTACCGAGCAGTTATTCCAGGTTGTCCAGCAGATAGGGGCTTCCGTCTACCAGCAGGGTGGTCCGGAAGCGGGTCCAGCTGCTGAGCCGCAGGAACCTGGTCCTGAGGGTGGTGAACAAAAACCTGGCGGCGATGATGATGTCGTGGATGGCGAATTCAGGAACGCGTAAACGTTTTAACGTTTAAACGTTAGTATGTAATTATGGCTCAACGTGATTATTACGAAGTCTTGGGCGTGCCACGCTCTGCCTCATCCGAGGACATCAAGGCAGCCTTCCGAAAACTGGCCAGGCAGTACCATCCGGACGTCAGTCAGGAATCTAACGCGGAGGAGCGCTTCAAGGAAGTGAATGAAGCCTATGCTGTGCTATCCGAGCCGGATAAACGCGCAGCTTATGACCGCTTTGGTCACGCAGGCGTGCAAAACACCGGAGGAGTGCCAGATTTCAGCGTTGATTTAGGGGACCTATTCGAGGAATTTTTCGGTGGTTTTGGAGGCTTTGGGCGTAGCTCCAGCAGGAGGGTACGTAATGCTCCACGCCGAGGCGGTGACCTTCAATACAACGTCGACCTAACTTTTGAAGAGTCGATCTTTGGGGTGGAAAAGGAAACTGAAATCAGCCGGGATGAAGTTTGTGAAACCTGTGGGGGTAAGGGAGCGGAACCAGGTACCAGCCCGGTGAGATGCTCCACCTGTAATGGAACGGGTGAGGTGCGCCAGGTGCGCCAAACCTTGCTCGGCTCCATGGTTCAAGTATCCACCTGCCCCGTCTGCAATGGGCATGGTGAAACGATTGCCACGCCATGCCATACTTGCAGTGGACGGGGGTTGGTGCGGAAAAACCGTAAAAAAGTGGTGTCCATCCCGGCGGGAGTGGATAACGGCAATCAAATCCGGCTGGCAGGCGAAGGGCAACCAGGTGAAAATGGCGGTCCAAATGGTAACTTGTATCTCATCATCCGGGTCTTATCCCATAAGTATTTCCGACGACGAGAGAATGACATCTTGTTGGACCTTAACATCAATATTGCCCAGGCAGCTCTCGGGGCGGAGGTGGAAGTACCCACCGTGGATGGACCTACCAAGTTAAAAATCCCAGCAGGCATCCAACCGGGTAAAGTACTACGCATGCGTGGGAAAGGCGTGCCCCATTTGCGAGGCAATGGCAGGGGTGACCAGATGGTGGTGGTCAATGTTGAGATACCAAAAACCCTGACCAGCGACCAGCGCAAACTGATGGAACAACTGGCGGAAAGCCTTGGCAGTGATGTGCGACCAGCAGAGCGTGGTTTTCTTGATTGGTTGAAGGAAACCTTAGGAGGGTAGCACATCCCTTACCCATGGATGAACAAATCATTATTTTTCCCTCGATTATTACTATAAATGGTTGATAAATTCTGGCTTGAAGTGAGTTTGATCGTCGATGGGGAGCTGGCGGAAGCGGTGGCTGAAGTATTGCAGCGTTATCTTCCCGATGGCGTGGTGATTGAGTCAACCGCGGTGACGGCTGGTCCAGCCGATGAAAATGGACAGGCGGTCGGACCACTCAGGGTGTGTGGTTACATCCCAGCAGATGAAAGTCTCGAGGAAACCCGGCAGAAGATAGAAGAGGGTTTATGGTACCTGGGGCGCATCTCCCCATTGCCAACGCCTGAATTTAAGCTGATCCGCGAAGTCAATTGGATGGAAGCGTGGAAGGAACATTACCACCCCATCCCAATTGGCAGAAGGCTGCTTATCCTGCCTGCCTGGATAGCTCCCCCGGATGATGGACGTATTCCCATCCGGATCGAGCTAGGGATGGCATTTGGCACAGGTACGCATCCAACCACCCGGCTGTGTTTGGTGCTTGCGGAAGACTTTTTCGCATCCCTGCAGAGTAAAAAAACAGCAAGGGTGATCGATATCGGTTGTGGATCGGGAATCCTATCCATTGCTGGTCTGAAGCTTGGGGCAGAGAGTGCGCTCGGGGTGGATATTGACCAGGAAGCGGTTCGAGCGTCGGGTGAGAATGCAGCTCTCAATGGCGTGAGCAATCAGCTCGAGCTGGGAATTGGCTCAGTGACTGAAGTGCGAGCTGGAGAGTTCAGCATTCGAAAAGCACAGCTGGTGTTTGCAAACATCCTGGCACCTGTTTTGGTGCAATTGCTTGACCAGGGATTGGATGAGTTGGTTATGCCAGATGGATGGTTGATCTTATCCGGGATCCTGGCAGAACAAAGCCCCGAGGTGGAGACAGCATTGGATGTGCATGGTTTCTATCAGGTTGGAAAGCACCAAATGGGGGATTGGGTGGCACTGGCCGCCCGACGATAATTGATTAATCCATAGAATAACCCCACCAATCAGAACTGACAATCGGATGCATGGCTCATTTTAACATGGGCATCTTAATCCCATGGCGTTTCGCAGCATCGATGGCAATTGGATAACCCGCATCTGCATGGCGCACGATGCCCATACCGGGGTCGGTGGTTAATACACGCTCGAGGCGCCTGGCAGCATCAGCTGTACCGTCGGCTACAATCACCTGACCGGCATGCTGGCTAAAACCAATCCCAACACCGCCACCATGATGAAATGATACCCAGGTTGCACCCCCGACCGCATTGATCAAGGCGTTCAGGATAGCCCAATCGCTGACCGCATCAGTGCCATCCAGCATGCCTTCTGTCTCACGATTGGGAGAAGCGACTGAACCGGCGTCCAGGTGGTCGCGACCAATCACAATAGGGGCTTTCACAATGCCTTCAGCTACCAGGTTGTTAAAAAGCAGACCCGCCTCAGCCCGTTCACCATAACCGAGCCAGCAAATGCGGGAGGGAAGACCCTGGAAGTGGACTTTCTGGCGCGCCATCCTCAACCAGCGGTGCAGGTGGGAATCATTGGGGAAGAGCTCCATGATGGCTTCATCCGTGCAGTAGATGTCCTCCGGGTCACCTGACAGTGCCACCCAGCGGAAAGGACCCTTGCCTTCACAGAATAAAGGGCGAATATATGCCGGGACAAAACCAGGAAATTCGAAGGCATCCTTCACGCCTTCATCATATGCTCGCTGGCGCAAGTTGTTACCATAATCGAATACTTCAGCGCCGTGGCGTTTGAACTCGAGCATCGCCTGTACATGCCGCGCCATGGACTGCATGGATCGGCGGTGATATTCTTCCGGCTGGCTGGTGCGCAGCTGATCAGCCTGGCTGACGTCCATCCCAGCAGGCACGTACATGAGTACATCGTGGGCTGGGGTCTGGTCGGTGACGACATCCGGGATGATCCCACGCAAGGCCAGCTCGGGATATATCTGTGCAGCATTACCGATCAACCCGATGGATTTGGGCAGTTCTTTCTTCTGGTATTCTTCAACCAGAGTCATGGCTTCCTCAAGGGTATCCACCACCATATCCACATAACCCATCTCAAGTCGTCGCTGCGCACGCGTTGGATCCACCTCGACAATGAGACCAACGCCTTCATTCATGGTGATAGCCAAGGGTTGGGCGCCACCCATTCCACCCAAGCCAGCAGTGAGCACAAATTTGCCTTTTAATGATGCCCATCCACGGAGGCGGGCAAGCGAGCCGAGGGTTTCGTAGGTGCCCTGCAGGATACCCTGGGTGCCAATGTAGATCCACGAGCCGGCGGTCATCTGACCGAACATCATCAAGCCACGGGATACGAGCTCATCAAAATGCTCCTGGGTGGCCCAGTGGGGTACAAGATTGGAATTGGCGATCAAAACCCGGGGTGCATCCGGATGAGTTTTAAATACAGCCACAGGCTTGCCTGATTGCACGAGGAGGGTTTCGTCATTCTCGAGGGCTTTGAGGGATGCCAAAATAGCATCGAAGCATTCCCAATTGCGGGCAGCCTGCCCACGTCCACCGTAGACCACCAAATCTTGCGGGCGTTCAGCTACTTCCGGGTCTAGATTGTTCTGGATCATGCGGAAAGGTGCTTCGGTGAGCCAGGATTTGCAAGTGAGTTGGGTGCCGCGCGGGGCGCGGACAACACGGGGAGTAGACATTGATCCTCCTGGAAAGATATATTGTTGGAAGGCGGTTATGTGGAGAGAAGTGTGGCTAGAGGTGTTTAACCAAACATCCCCTCCTGGTTGATTATACGCCAGGAGGGGAGAGAATAACAAATACTATTAAATTGGGAGGATCAGGCGGGTTTTACCCAAGAGCAGCTGTTTGGGTAAATTGGGCAAAATTAGCCTTAGATAGGTGCTCAAGCAGCATCTTCTGGGCATCGCACCATACAGGCTTTAGCGGGCAGGTATCATCGTAAATGCAAGATGACATCTCACCGACACAGTCGTTCAAGAGGATCGGTCCATCGATAGCTTCGACTACATCCAACAAGCTGATCGCATCAGCTGATTTGGCGAGTGAGACACCCCCACGGGCACCACGCGAGGTCTGTAACAACCCAGCGACTGATAATTGTGAGACGATTTTTGCCAGGAAGGAGGGTGGAATTCTCTTCTCCTGTGCGATTTGACCAGTGGCTGCCCGCTGACCAGGCCCTAATTGGGCAAGATAAACCATTGCTCTAACTGCGTAATCTGCCTGCCGTGTAATCTGCATGATAAACTCCCATATTTTGATATTAATTCGAATGATTAATTGTATATATTTTAGACTATATTTGACCAATTTACAAGTGACAGAGGTCACTCCGAGAGTATGACGGTCATCATTGCTTGAAATAGACTGGATTGCAGTCGATCCAAATCGGGTAAAATTTACGAATTCTACTTACTTGTGATAAGATAAGCAATTGGTCAGGAATCTTGGAGGAGAATCAATGAAGCAAATCTGTGTGGTTGGTGTTGGCTATGTTGGATTGGTTACAGCGGCTTGCTTTGCTGATCTTGGAAACCGTGTTATTGCCCTGGATATTATTGAAGAAAAAATCAATGGCCTAAAGCAGGGAAAGCTCCCGATTTATGAACCTGGCCTAAAAGAATTGGTGGATCATAATATTCAAGCCAAGCGCCTGTCATTTACTACTTCTTATGCAGAAGCCCTGGAAGGGACAGAGTTTGTCTTCATCGCGGTGGGGACACCCACGGGCGTGGACGGGGAAGCGGATTTACATTACGTAGAAGCTGCGGCGCGTGAAATCGCAGAAAATATGACGGGTCCACTGGTAATCATCAATAAATCAACCGTTCCGGTAGGTACGGGCGATTGGATGGCTGATATTGTACGTAGTTATCAGAAGCAATCCATCCCCTTCGCGGTGGTATCGTGCCCTGAATTTCTACGTGAAGGCTCGGCGATAGCGGATTTTATGCAGCCTTACCGGACTGTTTTAGGATCATTGAATCCTGAGGCCGCTGAAAAGGTAGCTCAATTACACCTGGCTCTGCGGGCACCGATCGTAATTACCGATCTACGTACAGCGGAGATGATCAAATATGCCTCGAACGCGTTCCTGGCAACCAAGATTTCATTTATCAACGAAATTGCCAATATATGCGAATGTTTGGGAGCGGATGTGAAAGAGGTAGCGATCGGTATGGGTTATGACGCGCGCATTGGGAAGCAATTCCTGGATGCAGGCGTAGGTTACGGGGGGTCCTGCTTCCCTAAGGACGTCAAAGCGTTGGCGTATATGGCAGCCGAGAAAGGGCGCCACCCGCAGTTGTTGTACACCGTCATGGAGATCAATGACGATCGCCGTGAAATGGCTATCGCTCATCTTAAAGAGATGGTTGGCGATTTGAAGGGTAAGGTCATCGGGCTGCTTGGGCTATCATTCAAGCCAAACACCGATGATATGCGCGATGCACCTTCAATCACCATTGCCCAAAAATTGCAGTCAGATGGGGCAACGGTGCGGGCGTACGATCCCGTGGCAATGCAGGTTGCCCAAGCACTGCTCCCGGGTGTGGTTATGATGCCTGACCCCTACACATTAGCTCAAGATTGTGATGCATTAGTGATCATGACCGAGTGGAATGAATTCAAGCAGCTGGACAAGCCCCGCTTGCGCGATCTGATGCGCCACCCAGTGATTTACGACGGGCGCAATATCTACGAACCGGATGAAATGGTCAAATTTGGTTTTATTTATCGAGGAGTTGGCAGAGGTTACAATGCTTTGAGACTGGAAAAAGAAGCCAGTAAAAGCACATTACCACCACCTAAATAAACCAACCTGAGTTTAATCATTTGCACAAATCCGGATTATATTTAAAAGTATATACGCGACGCTCCCAAACCCCGGTGGCAAACTCTCACCCCCCAATTTGTGATTACGACGGCTCCAATTACCAAACCAGTTTTTGGGACCATGGGGGGCGTATATACGAGGACCGGGCAGAAGCAATTGCCCTGCAGCGATTATTGCCCAAGGGGGGCGAATTGTTATTGGAGCTAGGTGCGGGGGCTGGACGAAATACTCCCCGATATATCGGATTCAGGCAAGTTGTTTTGCTGGATTACTCGCTCACCCAGCTTCAGCAAGCCTTGCAGCGGTTGGGGAGAAACCAACGTTACATATTCGTGGCAGCAGATATATATAAATTACCATTTGTGGATGGCTTGTTCGATACAGCAACCATGATCCGCACTTTGCATCATATGGCAGAGCCAAGTGCAGCATTGAAGCAGGTGCGGAGTTCGTTGCAGCCGGGTGCTATTTTTATCCTGGAATATGCCAACAAACAGAATATGAAAGCCATCCTGCGTTATCTCTTCAGACGACAAGAATGGTCGCCATTCACTCAGGAAAGTGTGGAGTTTGAGAAGCTAAACTTCGACTTTCATCCCAAGACCGTGCGTGGCTGGCTGAAGGAAACCGGATTCATAGTTCAGCAACAATTGGCAGTCTCTAATTTCAGACTGGGAGTGCTCAAGCGAATCCTACCAATCAACTTGCTGACCAGGTTGGAGGCATGGTTACAGCCGACCGGCAATTGGTGGCAGCTTTCTCCCAGCGTGTTCACAAGCAGCCAGGCAGTGGGGAATACTCCCAAAGCACAGGCTGGAACATTTTTTAAATGTCCGGTTTGTGAATCTTACAACTTTAAACCAAATGGTTTACAGCTCATGTGTGAAAAGTGTTCAAGAGAATGGCCAATCAGGGACGGAATATTTGATTTTCGGATTGATGCAGGTTAGATCAATACTTTTCTATCACCCAAAAATGTGATAAACCAAATACTTTGAGGGGAGTGTGTTCCATCCATTGGAGCGCGTCGCGCAAAAGACGACCCGGGGTTGGAAAGCGGGATATTATGTTGTCGTAGGCTCCAAAAATAATCTTTTGCTCGAGGATTTTGACAGGCAAATTCTGGAATAGCTGTTCGAGATCATGGGTAGAATAAGCACGAACATGTGGAGCAAGATGATGACGCCATCGCGTAGGGATATAATGAACCAGTGGAATGTTGCCGAAATGATAGCGACCACGCCAATAGATGCCGTGGGTCTCGAAGGGATAACCACGGTTAGGAGCAAATAGCACGATGATCCCACCGGGTTTGAGCACGCGTACCATTTCTTCGACGGAGCGCCGGTCATCACTGACGTGCTCGAGCACTTCATGACTAAGTATGACATCAAATGAGGTGGTTATGAAGGGAAGCTCCTCACAAGCGCCATTGATGAGATTTGGGGAATGGGTGCGAGCCTCGCGAGCCCGTTCCAGGTCATATTCCAGCCCAATGATCGACCCGGCATGGGGAGTCAGGTGCTGCAGGTACATACCGACACCGCAGCCATTCTCGAGCACGCGACCCGCCAAGTGACCCCCTGCAGCGGATATGATCATGCGCAGGCGGCGTTCCTGTCCAATCCGCCAGACATAGGACGGTTCGCCGCACAAAGCTGCTTTATCGAGATCGCGTGAGGTCATCATTTCACCCGTCGGACTTACCCCGCCATTCCTGGTACAAATCGTTTTCAATTCCCATTCGCGCCAAAATGCGACCGACGGTATTGTTGATCATATCATCCATCGAACGGGGGCGAATATAGAATGCGGGAACGGGTGGGAATATGATTGCTCCGGCACCAGCGGCTTCGCTCATCAAGCGCAGGTGACCAGGATGATAGGGCGTCTCGCGAACAACCAACACCAGAGGGCGACCTTCTTTAAGGGTGACATCGGCGGCGCGAGAGATGAGGTCATCGGTGTAGGAATTGGCGACTGCAGAGAGGGTTTTGATCGAGCAAGGAATGATCACCATCCCCAAGGTGGCAAACGAACCAGAAGCGATGGCTGCACCAATGTCATGAAAATCGTATCTGACATCCGCCAATGACAGGACATCCTCCACCAGCCAATCTGTCTCCTGGGCGATGGTGAGAGGTGCAGAGTCAGACAGCACCAGATGAGTTTCGACGGAAGTTGACCTGAGCGCTCCCAATAAGCGAATCCCAAGGATGGCGCCCGAAGCCCCGGTAATGCCAACTAATAGACGAGAGGGGGAGGAAATTCGCTCCTGAGGGAGATTCATGTTTTGAGGCTGCATGATGAAAATATATATTTCCCGGTGGTCATTCGCAGACAACGCATGGAATTTGCATGTGGGTATCGATCATCAGGATGCTCTTTCGATTATAACAGGTGAAAATCACGCCCTTACCGTAAAGTTAATTATTATCCATCTCTTGAGATAGAATCCATCCATTAAGCGATATAATATCTATAGAGTTTTTAGCGAGTTTCCATGTGTGTTTGACCCTCACCTGGTCAGGTACCTCTAGCACTCATTGTCATTATTTTGATCATTCGCATCATCGGTGAGGGGAAATATGAAGAACCCGTCCTAGGTTTTGAAAAACTAGTATGGGATATAAACACTCCAGACCACGGGAATTCGCGCAGCTTAATTCATTAATTTTAGGAGGCTGCCATGAGTACTGATTTTATCTTCCGGCTCATCGGAATGGTTATATTTGCCATTTTGGGGGCATATTTAGGCGTGAATATCGGGAAATCCGCCGGTTCATCCCCAGAAATCGCAGGGGTCTTATTTTGCCTGGTCGGAATATTATTTGGGTTGATCCTGACACCCTACTTCACCACCCGCCCCCTCCGCTTGATACGCAGAACCCTTTTGAGCGTCTCAACCCAAACACTAGCTTCGGGATTGACGGGATTGGTGGTGGGTTTAATCATCGCGGCACTGCTTACTTTCCCGCTATCTTTGCTACCAGCACCCTTAGGTAAGGTGCTGCCATTTGTAGGTGTCGTTTTGTTTGGATATCTGGGTATGGCAGTGTTTGTCATGCGGCAAGCTGATCTATTTTCAATATTCCGGCTCACCCCAGGAAGCTCCAGTGATGAATCATCTCCCTCGAACATGCCATCGATTCGATCCGTCCTATTGGACACCAGCGTGATCATTGATGGGCGAATTGCAGATATTGCCCGCACAGGTTTCCTGGTGGGAACCTTGCTGATCCCACGGTTTGTGCTCAATGAGCTTCAATTTATAGCAGATTCATCCGATAATCTTCGTCGGCAGCGCGGGCGCAGAGGGATTGAAGTGATCTCTCAACTACAAAAAGACACAAGCACACCTCTGCGGATCACGGATATGGACGTAGAAGGTGTACGAGAGGTCGACGATAAACTAGTGGTGTTGGCGCGGCAGTTGCGTTGTCCAATTTTGACCAATGATTACAACTTGAACCGGATCGCCGAGCTGCAGGGTGTGAGCGTGCTTAACGTTAACGAACTTGCGAATGCAGTCAAACTGGTCTTTTTACCGGGAGAATCCATCGAAGTCAACGTCATTCAGGAAGGCAAGGAGTCGGGTCAGGGGGTGGGGTATCTGGATGATGGCACAATGGTGGTTGTGGAAGATGGGCGGAATCATCTGAATAAAAAAATCAATGTGACGGTAACCAAAGTGTTACAAACTGCAGCCGGGCGGATGATTTTTGCCCGTTTGGAAAAAGAAGAATAAAGCAGAGGAGTCGGCATGGCTTTACGCATTTACAGCACTCTATCGCGACGAAAGGAAGATTTCCAAACCATCGAACCGGGCAAGGTGTCCATGTACGTCTGTGGTCCAACCGTGTACGACAAAGCCCATGTCGGTCATGCCATGTCTGCGTTGGTGTTCGACATTATCCGCCGGTATTTGGAATACTGCGGATACCAGGTAAGACACGTCATGAATTATACCGATGTGGATGATAAGATCATCAACCGGGCTAACCAGATTGGTGTGGACCCAATCAAATTGGCCGAGAAATATATCGATGAGTTTGGACAGCACCTGATCGATCTAAATATCCTACCTGCCACTGTATACCCACGCGCCACGAAAGAGATCCCAACGATCATCAAATTAATCACCCAATTAGGTGAAGTGGGGTATGCATATGAGGTGGATGGGGATGTCTATTTCCGGGTGAGCCTGGATAAGGATTATGGGAAGCTTTCTTCCCGGCAGCTCGAGGATATGCAAGCTGGGGCCCGAGTCAGCGTAGACGAGCGCAAAGAGAACCCGATGGATTTTGCCCTGTGGAAGTCATCCAAACCGGGAGAGCCCGCCTGGGAAAGTCCATGGGGGTCAGGGCGACCGGGGTGGCATATTGAGTGTTCAGCAATGAGCATGCATCATTTAGGTGAACAGATTGATATTCATGGCGGTGGGAATGACCTGATCTTCCCCCACCATGAAAATGAAATTGCCCAGACAGAGTGTGCCACTGGGAAATCTTTTGCCCGCTATTGGGTACATAATGGGATGATGCAACTGGCTGGGGAGAAGATGTCTAAGTCACTGGGCAATCTGGTGACCGTTGAAGATTTCCTTTCCAAGCACGAAGGTGATGTACTGCGGATGATGGTGCTTAATTCAAGCTACCACAACCCGCTTACATTCGGTGATGAAATTATCACCCAAGCTGAGAGGGCTTTGGAACGCTTGCGTCTGGCTTTACGACCGACTGTTGATGGAACCATCGTAGAGGGCGTTGCAGTGGAGAGCCTGCGACAGCAAGTGGAAGCCACCCGCAATGGCTTCATCGAATGCATGGACGATGACTTCAACACTGCCGGGGCATTGGGGAATTTGTTTGAGCTCGTGCGGGTGATCAACCAGGCAAAAGATGCAGGCGTGTCTGCCGGAATTGTTGCTGAGGGGCAGAGCCTGCTGCGAGAGTTGATGACCATATTCGGATTGCGCGTTGAGCGATCCGCGACAAGTGGTGAGGCCACACCTTTCATACAATTGTTGATCGATCTCCGAGGCGAGATGCGCCAACAAAAACTTTGGGTACTTTCAGATAAAGTGCGCACCAGCCTGGCAGAGATTGGGGTGCTGCTGGAAGATAGCAAGGATGGCACCACCTGGCGCTGGAAATAAAAAAATCCATTCCCGGAGCGGACCTGACTCTGGGATTTTTTTTGGTGAAGCATGAAGGAATGGTTATACGGACGTAATGCAGTATATGAAACCCTGCGGGCGAGACGGCGCCAGTTTTTACGTTTACGATTGGCCCAGGGTGTAGAAGAAAAAGGCCACCTGGTGGAAATCATCCGGATGGCAGCAAACTTTAAGCTTCCGATTGAGAGGGTGCCTCGCAGCAACTTGGACGCTCTGGGGAATGGTCACCAGGGAGTGGCTTTGGAAGTCAGCAGCTACCCATACAGCACACTGGTGGACATCCTGGCATTGGCAGCCCGGCGAGGGGAAGTGCCCTTCATGCTGATCCTGGACGTTTTACAGGATCCACAAAACCTGGGCACGCTGATGCGCACAGCTGAGGAAGTGGGCATTCACGGTGTTCTATTGCCTTTCAGACACACGGCAACAGTCACTCCTGCAGTGGTGAATTCATCATCAGGGGCCACAGAACACCTGTTGATCGTACAAGTGAACCTGGCCCAAGCGATCGAGCAATTGAAGGAAGAAAACATCTGGGTGATAGGCTTAGAGGCAGGATTGGAGGCGCAACCCTTAACGAAGGTCCGCCTGGATGGACCACTGGCATTGGTTATCGGTGGTGAAGGTAGCGGGATGCGGACACTGGTGCGAAAATCCTGTGATGCGTTGGTGCGTCTCCCGATGCGGGGCAAGGTTGGATCACTCAATGCAGCCGTGGCTGGATCAGTGGCATTGTATTTTGCCTGGCAGAGTCGCGGTTTCAACGCCAAACCCATTGACGATATCACCAAACCCTGATAAACTCGCAATCCGTACCTCGGGTAAGAAACCTGGGTTCAAACTGAAGCCGGGTTTCTTTAGTCTTGCCGCAAACATAGGCGTCTGGTATAATCCAATCCGCTTAAAGACCAGTTCTTTTACAATTTAACCCGCCGACGTAGCTCAATCGGTAGAGCAACCGCCTTGTAAGTGGTAGGTTATGGGTTCGATTCCCATCGTCGGCTTCAGGTACAGACATTTTGTTGCATGTGGATTAGTCAATTAGTCTCGTTGTTCTCTGAACAGGGTCAAGAGGCAAGGGGACTAATTGACAAATTATGATGTAACGAGATGACCCAATTGGGCGGTTACCCAAGTGGCCAAAGGGGACTGACTGTAAATCAGTTGGCAGAAGCCTTCGGAGGTTCGAATCCTTCACCGCCCACTTTTGTTGCCCTCATAGCTC
>JBAPSY010000165.1:0-1677 GCA_049281855.1 Anaerolineales bacterium | reverse complement strand
TGCTTGAGATCAAAGACTTGCACGTTCACTTTGCCGTGTATGGTGGCCGGCTCAAAGTTTTGGACGGTATCAATTTTTATATGCGCAATGGTGAAAAGGTCGGACTCGTAGGCGAGACCGGATGTGGCAAGACGACTACAATGAAAACCATCCTGCGTGTGTTGCCCATGCCACCAGCCCGCATACCACAAGGGGAAATTTATTTCATGAACAGTGACATCCTGAAAATGAGTAACAGTGAGCTGCAACAAGTGCGGGGACGTGGCATTTCGATGATCTTTCAGGATCCGACCGCAGCGCTAAATCCGGTCTTTAACGTTGGCGAACAAATGATGGCAGTCATTAAACATTCCGAGAATCGGGGAAAACGATCATCACGGCAAGAGATTCACCAACAAGCGATCAACTCCTTGCAAGAAGTTGCACTGGCTGACCCCGAGCGGTTACTCAGGAGTTATCCAATACAGCTTAGTGGAGGCATGCGGCAACGAGTTTGCATTGGTATGGCGCTGTCTACACACCCTAAACTACTCATCGCAGACGAGCCGGGTACCTCGTTGGATGTGACTATTCAGGACCAGGTTCTGCGCCTCTTAAGGGCATTGGTGGTAGAAAAAAACACTTCCATCATCCTCATTACACACACCTTAGGTATCGTCCGTGAGTTGACTGATCGGGTATATGTGATGTACGCAGGCAACATGGTAGAGGTAGCCACTACGAAAAAGTTATTCGCAAATCCACGCCATCCTTACACTCAAGGTCTCATTAGTACCGTCCCAAGATTGACAGGTGGTGGAATTGCCAGCGGGATTCCAGGACGCATTCCAGATTATCTCAACCCGCCACTGGGCTGTCGCTTTCACCCACGTTGTCCATATGTCATGGACATTTGTCACACGGAGAAACCGCCGTTGTTTCGACTTGACCAAGATCATGAGGTAGCCTGCTTTCTTTATCATGACCAAAAAAAGGATACAACGATGCCATGACGACGGATATTCTGACTGCCTCTGATCTTAAGAAATACTTTGTTATCGGACATACCAGCCGACTGAAAGGGAAACCTATCACTGTTAAAGCGGTTGACACTGTATCCTTTTCTATACACAATGGGGAAACCCTGGGCTTGGTTGGCGAATCCGGCTCTGGTAAAAGTACAATCGCCTATACGATCATCGGCATGTACCGGCCTACATCAGGTAGCTTGAAATTTCGGGGGGAAGAGCTGTTTCAAGCCAATCGAAAACGACCATTGCATCTCAGAAAAGAAATTCAAATTGTCTTTCAGGATCCAGGGTCTTCTTTAAACCCCAGGCGCAATATTAAAGAAATACTCGAGCTTCCCCTTAAAATTCACCAACCGAGCAATAATCGTCTGGATCAGATTATCCACCTGCTCGAGACTGTGGATATGCCACCCGAGTATATGTACAAATATACCCACATGCTCAGCGGTGGTGAAAAGCAGATTGTGGCTGTCGCCAGAGCGCTGGCTACAAATCCATCCCTGATGATCCTTGATGAACCAACTTCAGCCTTAGATGTTTCCGTTCAAGCAAAAATCATTAATTTGTTCCTGCGATTGCAAAATGAATTCAACCTCTCATATCTTTTCATTACCCACGACTTAAGCCTGATGCGGAATGTCGCTTCTCGGGTAGCGATTATGTATCT
>JBAPSY010000164.1:0-55227 GCA_049281855.1 Anaerolineales bacterium | reverse complement strand
TGAGCGTAACCTAGTTTGTTCAGCAAGCTTTGCAAAAAGGTTTCAGCATTTGCCTGTGCTTGTGCCAATATACCATCATCCAGAGCTGCCTGCCTGATCTCATCTTCAGCCGCTTGCCGGGCAGTGGTTTCCAGGTTAATATCCCCATGGGTTAGCAAGCCTGTTTCGCGGTCATATACATATGACTTGTGATTATCTAACGTGGCATCAAAGATTTCCGCTTCGGGCAGTTTTACTTTGATCGTTCCATCCTCAAGCACCAAATCCTGCGAGCCGAGTTTTTCAAGATCTATTCCTGCCGTGACGTATCCATGACCAACGAATAGCAAACGGTCGCCTATGAGTGGGGCAAGAGCACCTTGACCTATCTCAGCGGTGATGACCTTTTCGACGGTATATTGGATGGTTTCCAATCGCGCCAGTGGACGAATTTGGTTGATGATCGTTACCGGATCTGGCAACACAGTCGGGGTTGGATGCAGTATCTTCGCCACTTGGGTGCTTAATTCACTGGTCATATCACTAACGGGTTGGACGACGCGCTGGGTAGTTCTCTGAATAGTCACCACTACACCCACCGCAGCAACGAGCAGAACTACCAAAACACCAATTACAAGTATCCAGGGGAGCAGATTTTTATTTTTATCCATTGGAATATATTATACTTCATACATTATGTCTCTTAGTGTATTAACTCTACAGATCCAGCTCCCGGGATGTAAATCACTCAAAGAAAAACGCAGCCGTCTCAAGCCATTAATCGCTCGTTTACACCGTGAATTTAACATCTCAGTTGCGGAGCTTGATCGCCAGGATATGTGGGACGAGGCAATCATCGGTTGTGTGATGGTAAGCAACGAACATCAATTTTCCGAAAAGTCTCTTCAAACAGTCGTTCTCTGGCTCAATAAAAATTGGCCTGATATATCTATTGTGGATGATCATATCGAAATTATCAACTAGGAAGGTTATATGGATTTACAACTTAAAAATAAACGCGCTCTTGTTACAGGCTCAAGCCGAGGTCTTGGATACGCCATTGCTCGTTTGCTCGCATTGGAAGGTTGCCGTGTCGCGATCAATGGACGTTACAGCCAAACGATAAACGACTCCGCCAGGGAATTAGTCGAAGATACAGAGGCAGAGATCATTCCTCTAACTGGGGACGTTGGTCAACCAGAGGTTCCAGCCTCATTGGTCAAGCAGACCATTCATTCGTTCGGGGGGTTGGATTTGCTTGTAACCAATGCAGGTGGACCTCCCTCAGGGAAATTTGATGTATTCGATGATGCCGCATGGCAAAAAGCGATTGATTTATCTTTGATCAGTCATGTTCGATTGATCCGCGCTGCATTACCTTACCTGCGCCAATCCGATTGTGCCAGTGTCGTCACGATGACCTCCTATTCAGTCAAGCAGCCGATTCCCAACCTCGTGCTATCAAATAGCGTCCGTGCAGCTACTGCAGGATTGACTAAGAGCCTCTCACTCGAGCTCGGAGCTGAAGGGATTCGCTTCAATTCAATCTTACCAGGCTGGACTTCAACAGAGAGGGTCGTTGAACTTATGTCCTATCGGGCAAATGCTAACGGAACAAGCGTGGATGAGGAAATCACTCGTCAGGTAAATGATACTGCCTTGGGACGTATGGCCCGCCCTGAGGAAGTGGCCAATGCAGTGGTGTTTCTGCTCTCTCCGCTTGCGTCTTACATCACCGGCGTAATGCTTACTGTCGATGGAGGTATTTCAAAAGGAATGTTATAACCTCTGTATCGATAACACACTGGAAGTACGAAAATCATCTTATGAATTTAAACGGGAGTTTCATCAGAGACTTTAACAGTCTCTGCTGTAGATTAGGCTTATCAAGCCCCATAATGCCCTCTCCCATGGTTGCATATGCTTCAAGATACTGCCCACGCCTCAGTTGAATAGATGAAATGGATTGGAGCACGTACGCTCGTAGTTCAAACTCTCCCAATTCCTTAAATAACTCAGCGGATTTCTCATAAGCGCTGACTGCTTTATCCAGTTGTTTTAAATTCTCCATTGCTGCAGCTTGATTGCCAATTGCCATTGCTTGCCGTAAGGAGTCACCTTTTGTCGCAAACACCGTATCAGTGCCCATGGCTGCTTCCAAGGCAGATTCAGCATTTCCTCCTTTTAGGAATGCAACACTGCAATTGTTAGCCATTTCCGCAGCTAACAATTCCTCTCCTGAAGTTAAATAACTCTCAGCGGCTGCCTTATAAAGCCTCGCCGCTGATAGGTATTCCCCTTTCTTATATTCAGCTTGACCTTCATCCGCAAGTTGTTGGGGATTAAATGTTTCCATGGACCTACAAAGTGATTTCTAACAAACCTTCAGCCAACGCTCGCAGCTTCTCAACCTTCAATTCACTCAGCCTGACTGCCAATTCTATATATGGCCGGTTGATAGGTTTGCTCACAAATTCCTTTAATTCTTGAGGAAGATCAAGAAATTCGCGCATATTTCTTTGTTCAGTGAACCAGCTACCAACAGGTCCCTGTTGGTCTTCGAAATCTGCAATGGAATTATTTAGGACTTGTGCTAAGGTTTCCAGCTCAGGTAATGGTATAGGCAAGTCTCCCTTTTCATAGGATTGGAGACTTACAGGTGCAATTCCTGATTTTTGTGCTAAGTCATCGATCGATAAATCCGTTTGAATCCGTCCCTTATGAATCAGATCGCCGATCACACTTTGCCTTAACTGTTTTATTGCATCAGGCTCTACCATCTTGTCACTTTCATCTAAGATTAAAACCTGGCTACCCCAAAAATTTTCCAGGGGGATCTCGAGAAAGTAAGCTAAAATCTCAAGCTCCGGCAATGTCGGTGGTCTCTCACCAAATTCCATCGCTGAAAGATCTTCAATGGAAATACCAATCGCCTGGGCACATTCTTCCAGGCTTTTCCCGGATTTTACCCGCGCATCACGGATCAGCACTCCCAATTTCTTTGCCCTGATGATTTTAAGTATTGGGTTGATCGTCATCTCAACACCTTCCTAAATTAACTGGCATTTAATCTGATTACAGCGAACATAAAAACAACTTAACCAATCATTCCTGGAGGACTGGCATGATATAGCCAATGCCCGAGCGAGTAACAATATGCTGCGGGTTATTTTGGTCCTTTTCCAATTTCTGCCTTAAACGCGAGATACTAACCCAGAGGATTTCTTTATCTTTTTGATATTCTGGTCCCCACACATCTCTTAACATCTGTTCGGATGGGATCACCGTTCCTACATTTTGAGCTAATTGTAGTAAAATCCGGTACTCCGTTGCCGACAAATAGACCATTTTCCCGTTTTGAAACACCTCTGCCTTTGCCAGGTCGATCTCCATTTCACCATGGTGAATTACCGATGGTGTAGGTATCTGGGCAGGTTTGGTTGCCCTGCGTAGAACAGCTCGGACCCTTGCCAGTAATTCTGTCGCTGAGAATGGTTTAACGATGTAGTCATCTGCACCCATATCCAGGCCACGCACACGATCCTGCTCCTCCCCCTTAACTGTTACAACAATGATCGGCACGGTTGAAAACTTCCTGATCCGTTCGCATACTGTGAAACCATCGAGTATTGGCATCATGATATCCAACAATACCAGATCGGGATTCTCTTTCGCAACAATTTCCAATGCTTGTTGACCATTGTATGCCTTGAGAACCTCATAATCGTCAGATATTAAGTTCGCTTCCATAAGACGGACATAGCGCGGTTCATCATCTACAATTAATATTCTCTTACTCATGGGTTTGCCTCCTCTCCCACTTCTTGAATATCCTGATTATCCCACTTGGCTGGTAAGGTGATGTTGAATGTCGTTCCCTTTGAGACTTCTGAATTGACTGAAATTTCACCTCCGTGTCCATGGATGATTTCTTGGCAAATAAATAACCCTAATCCTGTACCATGAATCGTAACACTGGTTTCTGGTACTCGATAAAACCGTTCAAATAAGTGCGCTAGATGATGTGGTGCTATCCCGGGTCCCTGATCTTCCACTGTGATATTGCAGGTTTCCTTGGAATTCATTAATGTGATTACGACTGGCGAGCCGGGTGCATATTTAACTGCATTACTCAATAAGTTATCGAACACTTGTGTAATGCGGGTTGGATCAGCCATCACAACCACACCATGGTCAGCATGCAACTGGACGGCTAAAGAGGAATAACGGGTAGTACTTCTGACTACAATTTCCCGTAAAATCGTATCGAGCCGTAACGGTCGAAGTTGCATGAACATCGTCCCAGCCTTCAATCGCGATGAATCCAACAGGTCCTCAATCAATTCATGTAATCTATCCGCTTCCTCGTCAATAATGGTTAAAAATTCACGCCGCGAACTGTCATCCCATTTTGTATCCTCCCGTAGCAGAGTAGTTGCGTAACCTTTAATAAAACCAATCGGCGTTCGTAATTCGTGCGATATCGTTGTGACAAAATCATCTTGCATCCGCCGTAACCAGCGTTCTGCTTCCAATTTGGCTACCCGATTCACTAGATGGTGGTTCTCCACCAGCTGGGCGGTTTGAGCAGCAATGAATTCTGCCAGACGAATTTGATCCGGCGTATAAGGAGGTCCGCCAAACCTGCCAAACACTAATACACCCAGTACTTCTTCACCTGCTTTGAGAGGCAGTCCGAGAAAATCCCGCCAGAACAAACGGTTGTTCTCCCATCCTTCAATTTTTTCTTGTAGTAATGAGGTCTGTTTGGATGTATACGCCTGGCTCGCAATCGTCTCCCCCCATTCAATCTCTCCTTCGGCACATTTACCGCGACCGACCACCCGTGCAAAAGAAGCATCTAGTCCATTATGATCCTTTGGAATATATAGGACCAGATTATCAAAAATTAACACATGCCGCGTGTGTAAGACAATCAGATCCATCGCAGTATCTATATTTTCAGATCGAGCGATGGCAAGGCTAATTGCATACACAGCCCTTAGATCCTCTGGTCTTAGGACGACTGATTCACCTATATCATCTGAAATGTTCATGATCAAACTGCGCCAAGGATTGGTAACCGGAATTTTATGAATGTCCCTTTTCCAACTTCAGATGTCACATCCACTTTAGAGCCATGTGCTTCGATGATCTTCTTTACCAAAGCTAAACCCAATCCAATCCCTCCATATCGTCTTGTGCTTGAGCCATCCAGTTGATGATATGGCTCGAATATTTCATACAATCGTTCTGGCGAGATGCCAATCCCGGTATCATTCACATGGAATTGTGCAAAATCGGTTTCTTTTTCCAACCCCACAGTCACACTCCCGCCAGGAGGAGTGAATTTGATGGCATTATCAACCAATTCCATCACCACCCATTGAATTTTCTCGTGGTCCATCCTTACAAGATATGGATCATTCCCCAACTCCACGTTTAGTCGTACTGGGCGATTCACTGCCTTTATCTTTGCTTGTTTCAATGCAAGCTCAACTACCTCACAAAAATTCGCTGGTTTCATCTGCAGAGTAAACTGTCCAGTCGCTTCCAGGGAGAATTGGATCATCTTTTCAATCAGTTCTTCAAGGCGAGCCTCCGATCGTAGCATCACATCCATAGCTGTGCTTTGTTCTTTTGAAAGTGCTCCCAGGCTGCCATCATTCATCAAGTCTAAATATCCTCGAATGTGAGTTAAAGGTGTACGCAATTCATGTGAAACATTCGATATAAAATTCGATTTCAATTGGTTTAATTCTGCCAGCTTAGTAAGTGCCGATTGCAGTTCTTGTGTGCGCTCTTTTACCCGCTGTTCCAATTGGAGGTTAGATTGTCGCAACGCAGTATGTAGCTGCAATATCTGCTCGGTGATCACCTGGTCGAGCGTTTCACGATCGATGAGTTTTAATTCCAACAACACCTGACCAACTAGTCGTTGCTGTCCATCTGGACCAGGTTTTTTTGAATATTCCAACGCACGCTGGAGCCCATCTTGAGTCAATACCCCCTTCTCGATGAGTAATTCTCCTACCCTCGGCACCAGGATTTCAGGCGTTATGGGCACGCTGTGATTATTATTTATTTTGGAAATTACCTCTTGTTCCTCTATGGCCACTGCCAAAGCCAGGTTTACCCCACAGTGAGGGCACTCAAGCTCCTTCTGGCTGACCAGTTGTCCACAATTAGGGCAAGGTAATAGTAAATCCATTCTCCACCAATAGCATTTCTAATATCATATCCTGACTTTTCCCTTAACGCAAGCCTAACAATTATGTAATGGTTTTATTAGGAATTAAAACAGGATTTAAGGCATAATAGAATGTATGACAATTTCCACCTCAACAAGATTGCTGGTCATCGACCAGGACACCTTGGGAGAAAATTTCCTCCAACAAATGCTAAATCCAAATAGCTTTGAAGTCATCAAAGTAAGCTCCAGTGCCGAAGGAATACACTCCTCTCAGTCACGGAAGCCTGACGTGATTATTATTAATATGTTGCAACCTTCAGCAAATGGTTGGAAACTCTGCCGAAAATTGCGTAAAGTTAGTCAGGTACCAATTCTGGTACTTGCAACTGTCTCAGATCCGAATTCGATTGCCTGCTGGCTGGACGCTGGGGCAGATGATTACCTGACGAAACCATTTTCCTCTGAGGTGCTCGTTGCTCATCTTCAAAAGCTCACTCGCAGAACCAAATTAACCCAAAATAGTACACCATTATCGCTAATTCATTAGCATCCATGGAGATTACCCTTGATTCTTTATATTCTTGGATTAGAATCAAGGAAATACGTTTCCCAGGAGCTAAATTGTGGCGAATCAAAAACCTGATCACTCTTCAACAAATCCATCTTCACGGTTGACTGACCGGTCAGATGATATGTGGGAAACATCCGAAGCAGCTCAATCCTTAGAGCGTATGAAGGCTAATTCCCGTATAAAATATATCGTTATCATCGTACCAGAAGATGCCTGTCCAGCATGTCAAAATCTGACTGGTACATATCCAAAAGATCGGGTGCCCCGTCTTCCGATTGAAGAATGTTCTCATCCACTTGGATGCCGGTCATATTATTTGCCCTATCTGGATGAGATTTTCCCTTAGATTGTTACCCGAACAACCTACGGGCTTTTCTATTTAGCCCGTTTTTTATTTAAATTCCTCTCTAATATTTCCCTTGCCAGATTAATTGCTTCCTGCCGATTTTGTACATCTCCAACCACCTGCGCTTCACGTATGGATTCCAGCATATACCCTATCATTGGTCCTTCTGAGGTTGCCAATTCCGTCATTAAGTCTTCCCCATTTACAAAGGGCGGAGGGAATATGCGTTCTTCTCGATCTTCCCACCAGGCACCCAGCAGCGTCCGCACTACATCCAGATGCCTTATCCATCTCTCTTGAGGCAGTGTTGGTCCATACGTTGCCTGCATGTCAGCTAAAGACAGGATGCAAATATCCACTCCAGCTTCCCCTGTATCCCGAAAAAAGTGATATACAGCTTTTTTACTCGGTGGGTCTTTCGGGTGAGAAAGCAATGATGGGCGCATGTGATATTTCACGATTGTTACCAGGCGTTCTATTTCAAGGTTACTTAACTTCAATACTTGCCCTCGCTTTTCAGCTAGCTTGCTCCCAATTTGCTCATGACCAATAAACTTGGTCCTTTCAAATTCATCCACCGATCGCGTTGCCAGTTTGCCAACATCATGATATAGCCCTGCGAGGAATAGTAGACCTCGGGAAGGCCTGTCTGTGTTTAGGGCATTACTTAGATGTTCAGCTAATTGCTGTCTATATCGACCAAGACGAAGTGCAACCAGTCCTAGGCTCAAGTTACCCGCTTTATTAGGATCATAGTCAGGCCTCAGCACATCCAACAAACTTTCCAGTCGGTTCAATATGTCAAGTGTATGGTTCCAAACGTCCAACACATGCGGTGGTGATTGCTGCACGTCCTTCAGCCCCCGCACTTCCGGCAGAACATACTCGAGCGCCTGCACCTTATCCAATATTCGCAAGGATGTACTAGAATGTGCGGTCACAAGGATTCGGAAGAGCTCATCTCGCAACCTTTCGGTTGATACCTCAGATAGATGAGAGACCGCTTGTCGCATTTGTTGAAAGGTATCAGGGATAATGTTGAGATCAAGATCCACTGAAAATCTGACCGCTCTCAGAATTCTAACCGGATCATCAAGAAATGATCTTGGCGAACAGGATCGTAAACGCTTGGCTTCGAGATCAGCCATACCACTCATGGGGTCCACCAAGGTTTGCAATTGATGAACTTCCACTGCCATGGCATTAATTGAGAAATCTCGCCCCTGCAAATCGCTGATTAAGTCTACCCCTTGAAAAGTTGAAAAATCCACCCTTATTACTTTAATTCCATTAAGAATTAATTTCTCATCAGGTCTTAAAATAAACCGGGCTACTTTTCGTACGCTATCCAAAGGGAAGTATGCTGCATCGAGATCATCCGCTAGCTTACGTGCGATTTTCAATGCATCGCCCGAGGTTACAAAATCTAAGTCATAGCTTTGGCGATTGAGGAATGCATCTCGAACCGCCCCTCCTACCAGGTAAATGGGTACTCCTGATGGCAGAAGGGGGATAATGCGTTGCAATAAAGGCTGGCTTAATCTGACTTGTAGTTCATCCATGTAGGTTGTTTTATCAAAATCCCATCATCAATAATCATCCGGGATTATTCGCCCGGATTATATTTATCAGCAGCCATAACCCCAATAAAAGGCAGGTTGCGATAATATTCATCTGCGTCCAGTCCATAACCAAATACAAACTTATCAGGGATCACAAATCCACAATAATCAATCGTGACTTCCACTTCCCGCCGTTCAGATTTATTAAGTAATGCACAAATCTTTAGGCTTTTCGGTTTTCGGGCACTTAATAATTCCAACACAGCCTTGACGGTATAACCACTATCGACAATATCTTCGATCAACAGAACGTGCCTGTTTTGTATATCGGTGTTGATATCCAATGTAATCCGTGATTGCCCCCTGGACCGGCGGGCACCCACCCCGTAGGAGGAGACTGACATAAAATCGATCATGTGTGGAACGGAAATGTGACGGATGAGATCTGTCAGGAACATGACACCACCCCGCAGGATGCACACGAGAAGCAGCTCCTTGCCCTGATAATCACGACTGATCTCGGCACCCAATTCACTGATGCGTTTTTGTAGTGCCTCTTCAGGGATTAATACTTCTTCCAAAAATTCATGATAATCCTTCATTCCTCACTCCTTCGGAACCTCATGATGCTGGCGGCAGCGCGCTTCGTACATTTCTGCTGCACCAATGATCACCACCGGGTCATCGTACCGCGCAGGTCTTCCGTTGATTATGCGCTGTGTGCGTGAAGCTGGTCCACCACATATCATGCAGATAGCTTGCAGTTTATCCACGTGCTCCGCCTTTGCCATTAACACTGGCATGGGACCAAATGGTTCACCTCTAAAATCAGTATCCAAGCCGGCTACGATCACTCGTATTCCTCGATCAGCTAACTTCTGAACAATGTCAATAATCTGACTGTCAAAGAATTGAGCTTCATCAATCGCCACGACAGTAGTATCACGATCCAGATGAGTTAATACCTCTCCAGATTGCTCAATGGGCTGGGCTTTAAAATCATTCCCTGCGTGCGATGTCACTTTTCGTACTGCATAACGGAAATCTATCGCTGGCTTGAAAACCTGAACTTTCTGCCGCGCAATTGTGGCTCGACGCAGTCGGCGGATAAGCTCATCAGTTTTTCCACAAAACATTGAGCCTGTGATGACTTCAACTGATCCAGAACGATGTTTCATATTCTCCTCCTGTTTTATCCAACCAATGAGATGGTTGATAATTACAATCCCGCTTTTAGCAAACAGGCAGACGCGAGTGGCGTCTGCCTGTTAAGTTTAACTGAAATTGGATGAGTTGCAAGCTTAAACAACAATTTCCTGCGCAGCTTCGGGTAACTCATATCCAAATTGGCGTAAACGCTTCTTCAGGTCTGCCAAAGACTTCCTGCCAAATCCCTCTACAGCCAAGATGCCTCCTTCACCTTTTTCTAAAAGATCCATCACCTGACCAACTTTGGTAACCTTGGCTTTTGCCAATGCTTCGGTCGCACGTGTACCCAGACCAAGCTCTGCTACTGGGCGCTCTGGTGAGGTTCGAGCCATTTCTCGGGCTGTTTTATCATCCATATATTGTTGGCGGACCTGCAACTTCTTATAGAATCGGTCCACCTGCCCCTCTGTATCGACAATACGTTGCTCACCTGTAAAAAACGGATGGCAATTTGAACACACATCCGTGTGGATCACTTTCTTGGTGGAGCCGGTTGTCCAGGTGTTGCCACAAGCGCAAATGACCTGTGCGTCTGGAAAATACTCCGGATGTATACTTGCTTTCATTTTTATATCCTTTCACTATATATAAATAGTGTTTATTCTTTTGCTAATTCTGCTGCTACCGGTAAAACACTTACCCTTTTACGATCATCGCGGATGGTTTCATAAACCACATATCCATCAATTATGGAAAAGAGGGTGTCATCCTTACCAACCATCACATTATTACCAGGTTTGATGTGGGTACCACGTTGCCGAACCAATATATTTCCAGCGCGAACAAATTCGCCGCCGTACTTTTTCACACCCAAACGTTGCCCTTGGCTATCGCGTCCATTACGGACGGAACCGCCACCTTTTTTGTGAGCCATTGTTTATCTCCTATTCCTCGGTGATCGCATCGATGCGAACCCGTGTATATTTTTGGCGATGCCCTGTCTTGGATCGGATACGCTCTTTGGCTTTATAGCGAAAAACGACGATTTTGGGACCTTTGACATGTGCGACAACGGTCGCTTGTATCTTCGCACCCTGAATAAATGGGGTTCCAACTTTGGTGTTTTCGCCATCCGTTATGAGCAGGACCCGATCCATATCGATCTCCTCACCTACCTCTAATGGATAACGGTCCACCTCGATGGATTCACCGATGACGGCCTTATATTGCTTTCCGCCATCCTCAACAATTGCATACTTCATAAGCTTCCTCCAAGCTTCACTTCGCCAGAAGTTCCGCGTTCACTTTCACAAGTAGGATTTTATAAATCTTCCTACCCAACGCAGACCTCCGGGGAAGTTGGGGATATTTTGCCATCTGGCACAGCCAGCTTTCTGGCAGCCAATCTTCCTGGCGATTGACAACACAGTGCCCCGGGAAATATTCCGGGGCACCCAGCAGTCCTGCCGGGGCAGTGCGGGCTGAATTATAATAGGGATGTATTCCCCTGTCAACAGGTTAATCTGAGGACTTTTGTATCTTATGTAATATGACAGTCTACACTAGTAGTAGGGATTATAATAGACGATAATCTTGGTTGAATCTATCCGAATTCTGGATACCAATTTATTTCTATAACTTAGGAGGTATGGCAATGCCCGTTAAGGGATGGATCGAAGTCAATGAGATATTCTGTAAAGGTTGTGAGTTGTGCGTCAATGAATGTCCGCAGCATGTCATGGCGCTTGATCTTGAAAGACTGACCCCAAAAGGTTACCATCCCGTCATGCTGACCAAGGATGGCTGTACCGGTTGTGGAATATGCGCAATCGTATGCCCTGAAGCAGCCCTCTCCGTTTTCCGTGAGGCACCTGTAAAAACTGCCAAAGTCCCAACCACAATAACATAGGAGTATATCCATGGCAAAAGAATTTCTTGAAGGTAACTTCGCCATGGCTGAAGCAGCGGTGCGCGCCGGTGTTGAAGCCTACTTTGGTTACCCAATCACCCCCCAAACCGAGCTCTTGGAGTGGATGTCTTACCGCATGCCTGAATTGAAGCGTGTATTTCTGCAAGCCGAGAGCGAAGTTGCAGCCATTAACATGGTTTATGGTGCTGCTTGCACCGGCGCTCGTGTGATGAGTTCCTCATCCAGCCCTGGGGTCAGTTTAATGATGGAGGGCTTATCCTATATCGCCGGCACTGAAGTTCCAATGGTTTTAATCGATGTCGTCCGTGGTGGTCCTGGCTTGGGGAATATTGCCCCATCCCAGGGTGATTATAACCAGCTTGTCCACGGAGGTGGTCATGGTGATTACCATCCCATCGTCCTGGCCCCCGCCTCAGTTCAGGAAGCTATTGATCTGACCGTTCTGGCGTTTGACTTGGCGGAAAAATATCGCAACATCTGCATGGTGATGGCGGATGGTAGCATTGGTCAGATGATGGAACCTGCGGAGCTCCCTGAAATGCGACCATTACGAAAGACCACACCGGATTGGGCTGTTAACGGATGCCTGGATCGCCCTCAGCGAATTCTTACCTCGATCTTGATCGACCCCACTCTGGAGGAAATCTATAATCATAAAATCCTTAACACCTGGTATGAGATTCAAGCCAATGAGATCCGCTACAAGGAATATTACCTGGATGATGCTGAATTTGTGGTCATTGGTTTCGGTACTGCTGGTCGGATTGCTTTAACAGCTGTAAGAAATGCCCGAGCAGAAGGGATCAAGGTTGGGTTGTTCCGCCCAATCTCTGTCAGTCCTTTTCCTTTCCCCCAGCTCGAAGAGTTGGTCAAGACCACCCAGGGATTTTTAGTCACCGAGATGAATACCGGTCAGATGTTGGAAGATGTACGTATGGCAGTTAAAGGACGTGTCCCGATCGAATTTTATGCCCGAGTGGGTGGGATTGTCCCTTACCCCGATGAGATCCTGGGCGAGATCAGACGTTTAGTCCACGAGCCAAAATCACCCGATGGTGATCCACGCAAGCGCTGGATGCAGCGTTTGAAAGACGGCGTGATCACACTTTCTTAAGGTTGAGGATTAAATTATGGATACTCCTGTACAAACTGAAATACAAACCGTATACACACGACCTGCTTCATTATCCAATACCCCTTCTCATTACTGCCCCGGCTGCACACACGGCATTGCTCACCGCTTGATCGCCGAAGTGTTGGATGAAATGGATATTCGCGAAAAAACCATCGGCGTCGCACCCGTTGGTTGTGCTGTGTTCGCCTACAATTATTTTGATTTCGATTTCGTCGAAGCCGCACATGGAAGGGCACCCGCCATGGCAACGGGCATAAAACGTGTTCTTCCTGACCGTTTCGTCTTTACCTATCAGGGAGATGGTGATTTAGCCTCCATCGGAATGAGTGAAATCATGCACGTGGCTGGTCGCGGTGAAAATATCACCGTTATATTCATCAACAATGCCATTTATGGCATGACGGGTGGACAAATGGCACCCACCACGCTTCCAGGGCAAAAAACCACCACTTCACCCCACGGTCGGGATGTGGAAACGATGGGATATCCCCTACATATGTCTGAAGTGTTGTCCAAATGGGAAGGCGCAGGTTATATCGTGCGTCGCAGTTTGCATGATCCCAAGAATATCCGGTTGGCAAAAAAAGCGATCCGTATGGCTTTTGAGACCCAAAAGCGTGGTTTGGGCTTCTCAATGGTGGAATTGATTTCTACCTGCCCGACAAACTGGGGTATGACGGCCCAGGAGGCATTAACCTGGCTTGAGGAACATATGATCCCCGTCTATCCTATCCAGGATTTCAAGGTATCTTCAGGGCTCGATGGATTGAAGTTTTAGGAAATGGAGATTGAGATGCAAACAGAAGTCATCTTTGCTGGGTTTGGTGGACAGGGAGTTCTTTTCGCTGGTCAGGTCCTGGCTTTTGCTGCTATGGATGCAGGACACGATGTAACCTGGATGCCATCCTATGGTCCTGAAATGCGTGGTGGTACAGCCAATTGCACCGTCGTCATCGCCGATGAGGAGATTGGATCACCTACAGTCAAGTACCCCAAAGCCGCAGTCGTGATGAATCTTCCTTCGTTGGACAAATTTGAGCCTCTCGTCGCTCCTGGTGGTGTGTTGATCGTTAATTCATCCTTGGTAAATCGTAATCCAAACCGCACTGATATTACCTGGGTCATGATTCCCGCTCAGGAAATTGCGGAAACGATTGGCCCACGCCGGTTACTGAATATGGTAATGTTGGGAGCATTGCTGGATAAGCTCCCCATTCTCTCATCAGATGAAATCAAAGCTGCATTAAGCGCACATTTGCCCGAGCGTCACAAGAAATTCCTGAAAAGTAATATTGAGGCATTAAGCCAGGGAGCAGCCTTTTCCCGTGGCGAACTGACCATTGAAAAGGCTTTTACCGATTCTCAAGAACCGGCTGAAACGATAGCCCCAACTTCTGTCTAAGAGTATTCGAAAACACAAAGTAGGGTTGCCAAGCTGGCAACCCTTTCTTGTTTTATATATAAAAACCATATCCGTGATACAGGTTTGATTAAAACATTACCGAGACCCACTCAATCACATAAAGATTTTGCAGGGGCGCAGGGAAGGAATTCACTATATAACGATTGGTTATCTATCCCTGCCCCTATGTATTCAATCCTACTCCCGTAAAATCAGGTATACATCCTAGATTGGGTCAAGTGCATTTTGCGAACCCAGCATTCACATTTTCAAGTATCATTGCGATGCCCGTTTTACCCACCAGTCCCGAGCGAATTGAGGGGAAGCAATCTTCTCCTAACACGAATAAGACATTATCCATAAATTGTCATTCCCATGCCACCACCCCTCCCCCATTTTTTTTATCCAGGGAAGGTAGGAAGGTAATCCTTCTGGTGAGGTTTATCCTTTTGCTAATTTCTAATCTTGATCCGTTTCGCGCTTATGCCGGATAGCTAACCTGTATCGGGTGGTTTTCCCGATCCTGTATCGGGTGGTTTTCCCGATAATCGCTGCTCTTTCATTAGAAATCTTAAAATATTCGTCAAAGACCAGAAATTTTCCTTATCCCTCTTGTGGGATAGAACATTTGTGCTATAATACTATTGTGACCGTATTCGCCCTACTTCAATCAGACTCCAAATCGTTTATCCTTTGGTTAGGTATGATACACCCGTTTTTGGGGCTGCCATTGGCGTACCATTCGTCTAAAAGATTAATTGAATGCTATTGTTTTTTTTAAGAACAATCCCGTTATCATACTTCCCTCCTATACACCTACCATCCCTTTCATCTCCTCACCAATGATTACCCATGCGCTAACATGTTCCGGGTTCTTTTCTCGGTATCCGCTATCCAATCGGTTTTCTAGCCTATCCTCTTCCCACCTCTTATCATCCTCAAGGCCCCCTTAATCTCTCCAGCCATCCAAATCACCTTAAAGTTGAATTGAATCGAATTGTTTTTAGGCAACAATCCAATCCTTCCTCCCTCATCTCATCGCCACCACCCGTTCAAAAAGGGTTAGTTCCTTTTTTATGATCAATTATCCTCCCGGTCTTAAATAAAGGGCTGTCCAAAATGGTTTTGGACAGCCTTAGTGAAGAGTGATTATTCTACCCAGCTTTATCTCGTGATTGGATTATATATCCTCAGCCAGCCCTTTCCCACTGTACTTTAAAGCAGCATGTGCAGCTGCCAGGCGTGCGATGGGAACTCGGAATGGAGAGCAGCTAACATAGTTATTTCCTACAATGTGGCAAAATTCTATCGAATCCGGGTCTCCACCGTGTTCCCCGCATATACCCACTTCCAACTCTGGGCGAGTTTTACGTCCATCCTCAATAGTCATACGCATCAACCGCCCTACGCCAGCTTGATCTATTGTTTGGAAGGGATTCTTGGGCAGGATACCTTCGGCAATATATGTGACCAGAAAGTTTCGCTCAGCATCATCCCGGCTATAACCGAAAGTCATCTGTGTCAGGTCATTGGTACCGAAGGAGAAAAACTCAGCATACTCTGCAATCTCGCCTGCAGTGACCGCAGCGCGTGGTATCTCGATCATCGTACCAAACTTATAGGTGTATTTGACCTTCTTCTCCTCCATTACATCATGAGCGATTTTAACAAGACGAGGCTGGATCCACTTTAATTCATTTACGGTGCCAGTTAAAGGTATCATCACCTCAGGTTTGACAACCACTCCGTCGATGGCACAATCAGCCGCAGCCTCGAATATCGCTCTCACCTGCATCTCAACGATCTGTGGCATATAAATGCTCAAACGTACCCCACGTAAGCCCATCATTGGGTTGCTCTCATGCATCCCGCGGATGTCAGCCAACAGTCGCTCTTTTTCTGCCAATCCGGCCGTCTCACCTTTTACTCGCATGGTGATCACCTCTTCGAGCAGCTTCTCTTCGTCAGGCATGAATTCATGCAGTGGTGGGTCAATCAATCGAATGATCACCGGGTAACCATCCATAGCTCTGAACAACCCATCGAAATCTGACCTTTGATAAGGTAATAATTCATCCAATGCTGCTTTACGATCGTCAGGATTCTCAGCTAAGATCATTCTCTGCACGATTGGCAATCGATCTTTTTCAAAGAACATGTGCTCGGTTCTGCACAACCCAATTCCAACAGCTCCATAAGTGCGTGCCCTCTGGGCATCCTTTGGGTAATCTGCATTCGCCCACACTTGCAACCCCTTAGTTGGCCAACCCTCGGCAAATTTACGCATGCCTGGCGTTGCGCAGATTTCATCCGCCCATTTCAACAGAGTGAGCAAGTCAGTTTGCTCCTCCAGGTTCGGCGCAGTAGTTGGAATTTGTCCCAAAAATACTTCACCAGTAGTCCCATCGACCGAGATCCACTCACCTTCTTTTACTATCTTGCCATCTGCCGACATCAGCCGATTCTCCAGATCGATTTTGATCTGTGAAGCACCCACGATACACGGGATACCAAACTGCCGTGCAACCACAGCAGCATGAGAAGTAGCTCCACCCTCGCTGGTCAGCACCCCTTTGGCTGCAATCATGCCATGCACGTCATCAGGTTTCGTAAACGGGCGCACCATGATCACATCCTGCTTGTTCTGCTTGGCTTGTTTTTCAGCGGTGTTGGCATCGAAGTATACCTGCCCTACCGCCGCACCTGGGGAGGCGTTCACACCTCTAGCATAAAAGCGCCCTTCTTTTTTTGCTCCTTCCATGGCTTTAGTATCGTATTGAGGATGCAACAAGGTATCCACCTGATCAGGAGTGACCTTCATAACAGCTTCCTCTTTTTTGATCAGTCCCTCATTAGCCATGTCCACTGCTATTTTTACCGCTGCTTTTGCTGTACGCTTGCCATTACGTGTCTGGAGCATCCATAATTTACCATGCTCAATGGTAAATTCCACATCCTGCATCTCGCGATAATGCTTTTCGAGCCTGTTTGTGATATCCATGAACTGACGGTATGCTTCTGGCATATTAGAATTGAGATGATCGATCTTCTCCGCATTTCGAATGCCGGCAACCACATCTTCTCCCTGGGCGTTCAACAAGTATTCGCCAAACATTTTTTTATCACCCGTGGATGGATCACGTGTAAATGCGACCCCTGTTCCAGAATCTTCACCCATATTGCCAAATACCATGGTAACGATATTCACTGCAGTGCCAAGGTCATCTGGGATGCCTGTCGCCCGCCTGTAATCTACCGCGCGTTTGCCATTCCAGGATTTAAAGACGGCTTCAGTAGCTAGTTTGAGCTGTATTTGTGGGTCCTGCGGAAAGTCGAATCCTTTTTCCTTTTTAACCACAGCTTTATAAGTAACCGTGATCGCTTTCCAGTCATCAGCTGTCATCTCAGTATCAAGTGTATAGCCTTTTTTCTGCTTATACTCAGCTAAAGGTTCCTCAAACGCCTCATCTGCAATGCCCAATACTACTGTGCCGAACATTTCAACCAATCTGCGGTATGAGTCATATACAAAACGCGGGTTATTGGTTAATTTCACCATGCCTTCTGCTGTTGCATCGGTTAAACCGAGGTTGAGCACAGTATCCATCATTCCTGGCATGGAGAATTTTGCTCCCGACCGGCAGGAAACCAATAATGGATTATTAGGATGACCAAATTGCTTGCCCGTCAGTCGCTCGACTTTTTTCAATGCTTCCAACTCTTGTTCCCACATTCCCAGTGGGAAATTGCCTTCAGCTTGATATGCATTGCACGCCTCAGTGGTTACCGTAAACCCTGGAGGAACCGGGACTTCAGCTCGGGTCATATCCGCCAGCCCTGAGCCTTTGCCACCAAGCAACGCTCGCACTCCCTCCCAGCTTCCCCCAACATATTTCTCGGCTAAATTTACTTCATCAAATGAATATACCCATTTTTTTCCTGTCATTTTTATGTCTCCAGATCGCAATCATTCTCTACAGGTAGCTGTAGTATTTTTCACATTAATTGGACAAGCCCAACCGCATAGTTTACCACAATCAATTTGAATTCAGTCGAAAATTCATTAGCTTTTCCTAAAACCTTTAGACTTCTTGATACTGATAAGAATATATTCGCACGGTAATCTTATACTGAAGAAATTTCTGATATATGCATGAGGAGGATTATTATGCCAGGTGTAATCAATCCTGAAACGATGAATACAGATTACTAACCGGGCATTTAGTCACCAGTGGTTTGGGAATAAACCGAATAAGAACGCCTCCATGAGTTGGAGACTCAAACTACCTCCGTTTTGCACTGTTCTGTAGATGGACCAAAAGGAATCCTTCGTCTTTTGCTCCAAGAAACGGAGACTGACCGCATCCTTGAGCCTCCCGAAGATTATGATCCAGAAACACTGGGTAAATGGGATACAGAATTCGCCTCTTTTGGTTTTCGAAAACCCTTCGAGTTGATAAAAGTGGAGCGAGTATATAATTATCGATATCTTGAGTACAAATTTGTAGTTATTGGCCACTGGTTCGTCGAGATCCAGCCGGAAAAAGTGGCTATCGCAAGAATGTAAATGCTTTAATTTAGATATTAACCCGGGATATCCAGATCAGGGCAAATTGATTTATTTGGCTGCAATAATTAGCTGGACTATATGAGAATTAAGTACAGGAGTAGATCGGGAGAAATTCGTTCCGAGCTTTTCACCTTTCCCGCTGTAGCGTTCGCTTTTATTGCAGAGGCAACTGCATTAGGTGTCACTCCCGGATTTGCCTGAAGGTAAAGAGTCGTGCGATTGACAGAACCAGTATATTCAATATGCATAATTTACGGTTAACTTGATATTGTCGGAGACAGTTCCGTTTGTTGATTTATATGTTCTTTCCGATGATCTAGTATCAAATAATAAACTATACAGACCAGAAAGATAAGTATGATTATAACTGGTGGCCGGAAGATGCCGAATAAATCGAAGCTACTAAACGCAGCGATGAAAAATACAATCGGACTTATCAAGATTAATATGGAATACGCTTTTCTAGGATAATTATTCTCTCTCAGATAATCATAAAATAATGCTGCCGGTAGCACCAATATAAGGTCATCGTGAGGATATGAATGCAAACTCAAAAATGCTGATAATAGGATTGTGAAAGCAAAATACAACTTAAACCTCTGACTATCTGCAAATACTCCCTGCATCCATAATAACCATACAAAAACTATACCCCCAATGAAGACACTTATGCTAATTATGTTGATAATGCTTGCTTGGGAGTACCCCAATATATTCGTTAATAAACCCCTCAGTGTATATTGGATATCTGGAATAAACCCGAATTTCCCAAAATTATTGCTAATGGTCGGGAATACTTGGATATATTGTATCCATGTACCAATACCCAAAAAAATGCTTGAGAATATAATAATTGCGATACCTGAAATAGCTGTTGTGACTGCACCATGCCAGTTGCGTTTATTTAAAACTATCATCCCAGGTATTGGCAGAGTTTGAGGTTTTATGGTTAATAAAACCAACCAGAGACCAGCTTTGCCCAACCTAGAATGTCGAATGGCAATATACATTTGCAATAAGCCAAGCAATATTAACAAGGAGAATTGCCCAAGTAAGAAGGTACTAGTCAACGGCCAGAATGCCAAAATGGTTGTTATCAGAAGAAGGCGCTCGTGATTATTCCAGTGTGAGAAAAGACGAGTGATGCTATATAACATACAAATGAGGAGAATCAATTGCACGATTGTCCACAAATAAAATGCTGTGCCAAGAGGCAGTAACGATAGGGGTGAAAATATTATGGCGACGAATGGTGGATTTGCAAATAAAAGCACACCACCCTCGAAAATAAGACCCCCCATAAACTGCTCTTGATATCTGGCTTGAGCAGCCATATCATATAAATTGGCACCATCACCAACCCTGACCATATAATAACCGGTGTAAAAAGAAGTAAAATCAGCTGCAACAAAAAGCTTCTGACGAGCAGCGATAATCCAGATGCCTGCATTAATCGCAATCAGAGATATATTAATGAGAAGAAGAAATACGAAAATGTAATAGATAGGTCTTTTTCTGATCCTTACGAACAACGACTCATTCTTCTCAGTTAATTCGTGTTTAACAAAGCTAAACATGATGTTCTTCAACCATTATCTAAAAACCTTTTCTTCCATTCATACAGTTTGTTCAAAGCTTCGATGGGTGACAAAGCATTTATATCCATACCCTTCAAATCGTCTAGTAATGGGTTCGTATCAGGGAAAAGTGCCATTTGGTGCGGGATTTCTGGATTAATTTTTATCGCTTTGCCTGAAGATTTCTCCAATTGGATTAGTATTTGTTCCGCTCTTTGAACCACAGGAGATGGCAAACCAGCCAGTTGTCCCACATGGATACCATAAGACCGATCTGCTGCTCCGGGTATGATTTTATGTAGAAATACCACTTGCCCCCCGCTTTCATTAACCGCTACATTGTAATTTCGTACCCCAGGTAGTAGACCTGCCAGCTGCGTTAGTTCATGGTAATGAGTAGCAAACAGAGTTTTGGCGCGCAAGGATGGGTGGTTGTGAATGTACTCGACCACCGCCCATGCAATCGACACCCCATCATAAGTACTCGTACCACGCCCAATCTCATCCAGGATAAGCAATGATCGGCTAGTGGCATGGTGTAGTATGTTCGACGTCTCGACCATTTCGACCATGAAAGTGGATTGTCCTGAATAGATCTCATCTTGTGCTCCAATGCGGGTGAATATACGATCCACCAGACCAATTCGGGCAGAAGCAGCAGGTACGAAGCTGCCCATCTGAGCCATCAATACGATCAATGCAACCTGACGTAAGAATGTGCTCTTCCCCGACATATTGGGGCCAGTCAGGATCCGGATACGCTCACCATCTTCGAAAATGGCATCATTAGTCACAAACCGCTCACCCTTCAGGAAGTGTTCGACGACAGGATGCCTTCCCTCATGGATTTCAAGAGTGTCTTCAGCTACCACCTCGGGAAGTACATAGCCTCCCAAAGCTGCTACCTCTGCAAGAGAGGCGAGTACATCTAACTCTGCGAGTGCTCGTGCGGTTCTTAGCAAACGATCCGATGACGACCCCAATTGCTCACAAACTTGGCGGAATATTCGTGTTTCAATCTCATGAATTGTTTCTTCCGCGTTCAGCACCAGAGCTTCATATTCTTTCATCTCGGGTGTAATATACCGCTCTGCATTCACTAGGGTTTGTTTACGGATATATTCCTCAGGAACCAGTTCGGCATTTGCACGTGTCGCTTCGATGTAATAACCGAAAATTTTGTTATAACCGACCTTGAGGGTCTTAATCCCTGTCCGTTCACGCTCCACCGCTTCCAGATTGGCGATCCATTCCCGAGCGTGTCGTGATCTTTCGATGATGCCGTCAAGCTCAGCTGAAAATCCATCCTTAATCACACCTGTATTTTGAAGTGTAGCTGGTGGGTCATCCGCAATAGCAGCCTCAAGTAATCCCAATTCCTCAACACATATGTTAAATTCTTTTAACGCCAAAGTCATTGCATTTCGTGTTGTTTCTTGCTCTACATTACTTCGATCACCTTCTAGCTCATTAAATAGTTGGACGATACCAGGTAATCGTTGAAGCGTTGCCCGCATTCCGACCAAATCACGCGGTTGGGCAGACCCACTGACCATTCGGGTTGTAAGTCGTTCAAGATCACTCAAGGGTTTCAACGCTGCCCTAAGCTCTACTCGCAACATACCATGATTAAACAGGATTAAAACGCCTTGCTGTCGAGTGTGGACGAAATCAACATCCAATAATGGTTTGCTCACCCATTGCCTGATCAATCGTTTGCCCATGGGAGTAATGGCACGATCGAGTTCACCTAGTAAGCTACCCTGAACGCTCCCATCACGAATGGTCTCGACCAATTCCAGGTTGCGCCGGGTAGACGCATCGAGATTCATGAACTCAGTGGTGGAGTAAGTACTCAAGCTGGTTAAAAGCTTGAGTGAAGCCGCTTGGGTTTCTGATAAATACTGCAGGATTGTTCCTGCAGCTTGCACTGCTAAGGTCATACCACGCAATCCGAACCCATCTAACGAAGCGACTCCGAAATGGTTCATGAGTGCTTCCTGGCATCTCCTAGATTCGAACCGCCAGGGGTGCCATGCGGTTAGATGACTGGATAAACCTTCAGGTAGCTGAAGGTTATCAGGATACAGAATTTCAGCTGGGTGAAGCCTGGTCAGCTCAGCACGCAAAGTTATCTGTATGTCATCACTGTTTAACTCAGCGACAGCAAATTCACCTGTGGAGATATCTACATAGGCTACACCAGCTTGATTACCTAGAACCTGCACACAAGCTAAATAGTTATTTGCATCAGAAGGCAATAACCCCGATTCAGTGATCGTACCTGGCGTGATTACACGCACAACTTCGCGGGGGAAAATCCCCTTGATGGGCTGATCGCCAACCTGCTCACAAATGGCAACATGAAACCCACGCTCAATCAGGCGCGCCAGGTAATTGTCTACCGCATGGTGCGGTATACCTGCTAAGGGAACCCGTACGCCTTTCCCAATCGGACGTGAGGTCAACACAATATCCAACTCCCGCGAAGCTATCTCTGCGTCCTGGTCAAAAGTTTCGTAAAAATCTCCCAACCTGAAGAAGAGAATGGCGTTTGGGTATTGCCGTTTGATCTCAAGATATTGCTTTCGGATGGGTGTGATATCTTCAGCTTTTGCCATTCTGCCTCCGGCATTCATTCTAGTATGAGCATTGGAAATAGGCAAGTATTATTATAAATTTGATACGCCTGGAGATTGTATTATTTACACACCACAGATATAATTGAATCACTATATTCCACTGAAAGGAGAAAATCTTATGGCCAGTGTCACGTATGAAAACGTCACAAAGCGTTTCGGGGATGTAACCGCGGTTGGCAACCTAAGCATTAACATAGCAGATAAGGAATTTTTGGTTCTGGTTGGCCCATCCGGTTGTGGTAAGACGACCGCCCTTCGCCTCTTGGCGGGTTTGGAAGAGATCACCGAAGGTAAAATCCTTATTGGTGATCGGGTGGTGAACGATGTCGCTCCAAAAGATCGAGATATTGCCATGGTGTTCCAATCTTATGCTCTCTACCCCCACATGAGCGTATATGATAATATGGCATTTGGTTTAAAATTACGCAAAACCCCAAAAGAAGAAATCCGTAAGCGAGTAAATAAAGCAGCAGAAACCCTTGGAATCCAAAACTTATTAGATCGAAAACCACGCCAGCTTTCTGGTGGTCAACGCCAGCGAGTTGCGGTCGGTCGAGCAATCGTGCGCGAGCCAAAGGTTTTCTTGTTTGATGAACCCCTTTCAAACCTCGACGCAAAACTACGCGTGGAAACACGTGCCAATCTGAGCAAACTCCATGTGCAGCTGCAAACGACATTCATCTACGTCACCCACGACCAAATCGAAGCCATGACCATGGCAAGTCGGATTGCAGTGATCAACAAAGGTCTTTTGCAGCAAGTAGATACCCCCAAAAATCTATATGACAATCCGAACAATCTTTTTGTTGCTGGATTTATAGGCTCGCCGGCGATGAACTTTTTCAAAACTAAACTGGTGCGAGGGGATGGAAAGCTGTATGTGGATGGTGGGTCGTTTAAAGTTGAAGCCCCTGCCTCATTCAAAGACGCTTATGCGAAATATATCGACAAACCTGTCATAATGGGCATTCGACCAGAAGATATTCAGGATCCTCAATATCTCCCACCCGAGATTATCCCACAACCGGTTGAAGGCTTGGTGGATGTGACCGAGCTAATGGGTAATGAGATCCAACTGTATATGACCACCGGTGATCATAGTTACGTTGCCCGTGTTGACCCACGCACAAAAGCCACCATGGGTGAAAGAATGCAGGTTGTTTTCAATATGGGTAATATGCATCTGTTCGATCCCGAAACAGAGCAGGCTATCCGATAGTTTATTGCACGATTGATAAATACTATTAATCTATAAAAACGTCTCCTTGCATTCAGACTTTCTATCCAGAAAGCCTAATGGGCGGGGGACGTTTATTATGTCGACCAGATAAGGAAGAAAAATGAACCCTGCATATTCACTTGTTTTGTTACGTCATGGGCAAAGCACCTGGAACCTGGAAAACCGCTTTACGGGTTGGACGGATGTTGGATTAACCGAACAAGGTGAAACCGAAGCCCATGAGGCTGGAAAGTTATTGCGTGAGGGTGCATACACGTTTGACATGGCATATACATCGGTACTCAAACGGGCGGTCAAAACGTTATGGATTGTCATGGAGGAGATGGAGTTAGAATGGATGCCTGTCCTCAACGCCTGGCAGCTTAATGAGCGCCATTATGGTGCCTTGCAAGGTTTAAACAAGGCAGAAATGGCAGCAAAATTTGGTGAGGCTCAGGTAAAGATATGGCGCAGAAGTTATGACGTCCAACCCCCTGCCCTCGAGATTGATGACCCTCGCCATCCTCGTTTTGATCGCCGATATTCCTCACTGACCCTGGCTGAGTTGCCTCGCACAGAATGCCTAAAAGATACGGTCAATCGAATGCTACCTTATTGGCATAATACGATTGCTCCGGTTGTCAAGTCAGGAAAACGACTGATCATATGTGCACATGGCAACAGCTTGCGTGCTCTGGTGAAGTATTTGGATAATATTCCTGATAATGAGATCGTTGAAATGAATATCCCTACCGGCATCCCATTAATCTATGAGTTGGATCAGGAATTACACCCAATGCGACATTTCTACTTGGGTGATCCTGAAGCAGTCCGTAAGGCAGCTGAAGCCGTTGCGAACCAGGGAAAAGTGAAATGATGGGTGGATTTCTATTTCCGAATGATCCACTGAGATAGGGAATTGAATGACTTTTGAAATAGTAAGTCCTATAGCGATCATGCAGCCTTAGTATCATTATTTTGGATAATCAGCCTTTTACCAAATAAGTCCCACCATGTCTCTATGAAAATGGTGGGACTATTGTGTCATTAGATTATGATTGTCGCTTCCGGAGAACCCTTCGGAATACAAAATAGAAGACTAGCGCTAACGCGGCAGAGAGTCCCCCAACCATCAGAAAGGTATCCTGCCAGAATCGCTCTGGGAATTGCCGGATCAAGGTGTCACTATAGAGGAATGTCCATGTGCCAGCTTTGAAAAAGATTTCATGGAAGATGATAAAAATATAATTAAATGCAACAAACACACTCAAGATGATAAGACCAATGAATAGCAGTGTTAGCATCCCGCCACGTTGCAATCCCTTTAAGTAAGTTTCTGCCCAGTTACCCCTCCAGGCCCACAGTGCTAATAAAACCAGAAGTAGAACGCTAATCTCCAAAACACGTATTGCCCCTCTGACTACATTCTTGACATCCATCATATGTTCCAACTCACGGTCGTTATAGAAGTGAGTGCAATCTGTCATAAATTGGCAGGATGGCTGTGGTGCTTGTTGTCCTGCAGGAAAACGCAAATCACTTAAAAAAGAAATATCCGCTGAGTTAACCAGATAATCCACAGAAAATTTCCCGTAATTCAACCGGTCCTGGAGGGTAAAGCCATAAGGGTCTGCTGGAAATCCTGGGGTGTGATACTCAAATGTCAGGTACCATGGATTGATCACCAATCGAACTACAGTAAGAACGATAACTACCGCAAGGATTGCCGCGACCAGCCAAGAGAAGCTTCTGTATACATATTTCATGTAAAAACCTTTAGTAAGAAAATCTACTCACAATTTTATGATATTAATGGCCAATTTCTTCCAGATCACCAAACAAAATATAGTTCAAAACCATACTGTTGGTTACCCATTCAATGGGTGACCAATCATCGGTATACACTACAGTCACGGGAGGCGTGGGTAGTTGATTATCTAAGGCAATCTGCATGGATTCTAAAAGTAATTTGGGAATACTTGCACTTACCTTGAGAAGATCCAGATTGGCTTGAAGATTAGCAAACCGAGTGGGCTGCATGGTGGCATAGATCATAGAATTGAAAGATCCTGGTACGTCTACAATAAAAACCGATGGGAAAACCGTCTTAATAGTGCTGGCAATTTGATCAACCAATGTACGATCCGTAGGCGATCGTCCAACGTTGACAACCAGCACACCATCGGAAGTGAGATGATCCTTTGTTGCCTGGAAGAATTCCTGAGTGGTCAGGTGCGGAGGGATATATGGTGGCCGATATGCATCCACAGCAATGATCGTATAAGACTTAGAACTGTGTTCCAACCCCACCCGACCATCCTGTGGGATGGCATTTAGATTCGGCATATTCATACCGAAATATTTCCGCCCAACTGCGATGATTGTTGGATCGATCTCGAATCCATCGATGGGAATATCTCCAAATACCGCAGTCGCTTGCCTGGCGACAGTTCCAGCAGCCAATCCAATAATCGCCAAGTTTTTCACTTGCCCAGGTTGGTAGGGAGGATCATTAATAAATGGGGCGATCAAAAATTCCTGCCAGGGACCCCCATAATTCAAGTCAGTGGGATGCCATTCTGAATGAATTCCCTGCCCCTCGTTCAATCGCAAGTAGCGGTATCCATTATTCTCAATTACCTGTATATAGTTATATGCTGATTCGCTCTCGTAGATTTCGCCAGTTGTTTTCTTGATCGGTCCCCTTCCCCAAAATACCCCCAATCCAAGTAGCACGATTGGCATCCAGATCCATAATAATGTCCGTTGCCATCCTGCGGTCTTCTGAACACCAATCAAAGCCACCAAAGTCAGAAACAGGCTGAAAATTAGGAAAGTGAAAGTTGTCCCTACCAATGGTATAAGTACCAATACCGGAAGAAATGTACCGATAAATGAGCCAAGCGTTGAGATGGCGTAGATTTGTCCTGAAATACGACCTGCCTGTCGTGAATCGATTATTGCCAAGCGGATGGCAAACGGCGAAATCGTTCCTAATAATGTTACAGGAACTATGAAAAGGATCAGAACAGCTGTGAAAGAACCAAATAAGATACCTACCTGCAGCTGGTCGAATGCATCGGCTGCCATACGCAATACGGGGCGAGCGACAAATGGGACCAGCCCTGCTGTGAACCCTCCCCAAGCCAGCGCGCTATACATGGTTTGAAGTTTTGGTGACCGGTCTGCCCAGCGACCACCTATAAAATATCCCACTGTGAGGTAGATCAGGATCAAACCTATTATGCTAGCCCAAACCAGGTTACTGGTCCCAAAAGAATTTCCCAACAAGCGAGAGGCACCAAACTCAATCGCTAAACTGGTCATCCCCGAGCAAAATACGGTGAAGTAAAGGTATTTTTTTCCGCTTGCCATATTTATGGTGGATTTCATCCGGGATTTCTTATCATCTAAGATTGAATAACGAAGGGATTATATCTCACGAAAGAAATTCACACAAACCGTATGTGTATGCTTGCTCAAGCTACCAATATGATGATTTGATCTAATCTTTATATTGGCCACCTGATTGAGCTTTTTTGAGTCATAATTATTTCAATTCTCGCGTATAATTGACAGATCAAATCCATTTTATAGTGAAGGAAAATACTATGCTAAAAGAATTTAAGGAGTTTGCATTCAAGGGAAACATGATTGATCTTGCTTTCGCAGTGATCATAGGTGGTGCGTTTGGTAAGATAATCACTTCTTTGGTAAATGACATCATCATGCCCCTTATAGGTCAACTCCTGGGTAATGTAAATTTCACCGACTTGTTCATTTCGTTGAGTGGAACAAAATATGCTTCACTCGCCGATGCTCAAGCCGCAGGAGCGGCAACTCTAAATTATGGTGTTTTCATTAACACTATTATAGACTTCGTAATTGTAGCGTTTATCATATTCTTGATCGTAAAGCAGATCAATAGGATGAAGAGAGCTCCTACTCCAGCGCCAACGACCAAGGAATGCCCACTTTGTTTCACGCAGATCCCCATCCCAGCCACACGCTGCCCGAATTGTACCTCGGATGTTAATTGAATTTTGTTAGTTTATGGAACCCAAGAAACCAACCGGCACCCAGATTCGTCAGACATTTATTGATTTCTTTGTAGAACACGGTCATACTTTTGTCCCTTCCGCCTCCCTTGTCCCGGGAGGAGATCAAACCCTGCTATTTACCAATGCAGGCATGGTGCAATTCAAAGATGTGTTTTTAGGAATCGATAAAAGACCCTATAAACGCGCCACTGATTCTCAAAAATGTATGCGCGTTGCTGGAAAACATAATGATCTCGAAGATGTAGGCCAAGATAATATCCACCATACCTTCTTTGAGATGCTTGGAAACTGGTCTTTTGGCGATTATTATAAAAAAGAAGCCATCACCTGGGCATGGCAGCTGCTAACGGAAGTCTGGGAATTGCCTAAAGAAAACCTCTGGGCAACCGTATTCCGTGATGAGCAAGGGGATATCCCTCAAGATGATGAAGCTGCAGTCGCCTGGAAGCAGATGCCTGGTATTAATCCAGAACACGTGCTTTTCTTTGGGCGTAAGGATAACTTTTGGGAAATGGCTGAAACCGGTCCATGCGGTCCTTGTAGTGAAATCCATCTGGACCGTGGGATTAAATACTGTGATAAGCAAAATATACCTGGGCATATTTGCCAGGTAAATGGTGATTGCCTTCGTTTTTTGGAGCTTTGGAATTTAGTTTTCATCCAATATAATCGCCTCAGCCCAACCCAGCTCGAAAACCTGCCGGCTAAACATGTGGATACAGGCATGGGTTTTGAGCGTATCGTCTCTGTATTACAAGATGTGGATTCCAACTATCGTACGGATCTGCTCTGGTCATTAATATTGACTACCCAAAGACTCACCGGCCATACTGATGAGCAACGGGAAGCAAATTTCACTTCCTACCGGGTGATTGCTGACCATGCAAGGGCTGCTGCATTTCTGATTGCAGATGGTGTTGTGCCGGGTAACCAGGGTCGGAATTACGTGACACGTATGATCATTCGCCGGGCATATCGCTTCGGTGGTAAGATCGGATTAAATGAGCCATTTCTTGCCAGGGTGACTGAGAATGTCATCCAGAATTACGGAGATTTTTATCCAGAGCTGAAGCGAAACCGTAAATCCATCCTCATTTCCATAACACGTGAAGAAGAACAATTTCAACACACATTGGACCGGGCAACAACACAGCTCGAATCTTTACTCGTTGAGCTAACAAAGTCTGGGCAGAAGATATTAATTGGTGAAAAGGCTGCCGATTTGTATACCACCTACGGTATGCCATTCGAGATAACGCGTGACATTGCCAAAGAACGCGGCTTGGATGTGGATGAGGCTGGTTTCAACTCGGCAATGAATGATCACCGTCGCGCATCTGACGCTGGTAAATCCAAGGGAGATCAGGTTGGAGAGAATGTTGAGGTTTATCGCTATCTGGTTGAAGAACTCCAAAAACAAGGAAAACTGGCTGAGAATGGCGTTGCTTATGATCCTTATTATCGATTGGAAGTATCAGGTCAGATACTAGCATTAATCCACAAAGGTGTTCCCGTACAGATTGCTGAACCAAAGGATGAAATTGAAGTCATCCTGCCTGAGACTTGCTTTTACGTAGAATCTGGTGGACAGATCTCCGATACAGGAATAATCCGGTCAACAGATGACGTATGGTTAATCGAAATTCATGAGATGCGCAAACCCGCTGCTGGCATGATTGTCCATATAGGGAGGGTGGTAAAGGGAGAACCAAAAGTAGGTGATGAGGTAATTGCCTCTGTTGATACCCAACGGCGTAGGGATATCATGCGCAACCATACCGCTACACACCTGCTGCATGCTGAATTGCATCGTGTGCTCGGTGAACATGCTCGTCAAGCTGGCTCCTTAGTCGCACCAGATCGGTTACGCTTCGATTTTACCCACCCTGAAGCAGTCACCACTGAGCAGCTCATCGAGATTGAAGCGGGGGTTAATCAGCACATACTCGGGGATTTACCCCTCAAGATTACCTATAAGCCTTTGCAGCAAGCAGTATCTGAGGGGGCAATGGCACTTTTTGGTGAAAAATATGGCGAAACCGTCAGGACGATCACGATCGGCGGAGATAAACCATTTTCCTATGAGCTGTGTGGAGGCACCCATGTAGGTGAGACTGGAGATATAGGTGTTTGCTTAATCACGAGTGAAGGCAGTGTTGCTGCGGGTATACGCCGTATCGAGGCTGTGACTGGTAGAAAAGCATACGAGCTTATTCGAAATCGCTTCGTAACCCTTTATCAGACGTCAAGCTTGCTTGGTAGTACTCCAGAAGATTTGCCCGAAAAAGTAACCAGCTTATTGGATGAATTAAGCTCATCACGGAAACAGATCGCAGCTTTACGGCAAAGTCAGGTTTCTACAGAATTCAACCATAAACTGCTTCAAATAAAGATTGTCAGTGGAATAAATGTGTTGTCTTCAATTCTGAAGGAGGCGGATACAGAGACGCTTCGCCAGATGGTTGATCTTTTTCGCCTACAATATCCCTCCAAGGGGGTGGTGGTGCTTGGCAGTGTCAGAGATGGTCGACCAACAATAGTTGCTGCAATCACAGAAGATCTGATCTCCCAGGGTTTGAATGCTGTGGACTTGGTTAAATTCGTTTCCGCTCCCTTAGGAGGCGGCGGTGGTGGAAAGCCAACCCTCGCTCAAGCTGGGGGAAAGGATGCTACCAAGATTACTAACGCATTGGATGAAGTTGAAGGTTGGGTGAAGGAACGCTTGGCAGGATGACCCCAGTGAATTTACCTAAGTGATCAATTCATTTCTGTCAATGAGAGCAATCTGATTATCCTTGGAGAAAAACCAATCAGCGAAATGAATACTAGACTGATGCTTGATTAGTGAGTTTTATCAGGTAAGTTGCAGGTTTGTGTGAAAACCCAAATTATCCAACTCAATTGGAACGATGATTACCTCTCAGTTCGAGATAAGATGGACTGGAGCCAAACTGGGCGCATCCTGTTAGTATGGCCAGATCAAGGGCATGTACTTAACCGTCATCTTGATCTTAAACTAGTAAACCGCCACGCTGCCATGATGGGTGCTCAACTAGCAGTGGTCACTCATAATTCTGAGGTACGTTTTCTTGCCCGTCAGATTGGTATCCCTGTGTTTGATAGCTCTCGCCGCGCTCAGGATATCCCTTGGAGAGTCAGCCAACACAGAAAGATCGACCTTCAACGCAATTCCCAATATCCGAACCTTAATGACTTGCGCAAAATAATCCATCCCCAAACTCCTGCGGGGTTGGAACATCCTATTACCAGGTTCCTCTGTTTTGGTTGCAGTGTTTTCGCGTTATTTGCAATAGGGATGTTTATCCTGCCTAGTGCACAGATTATTCTGTCACCACAGGTAGAAACACAATCGATGAGATTCGATCTATCTGCAGATCCATCCTTGACTGCTATTAACCTATCCACAGGCAGTCTGACAACATACAGGCAAGATGTGATTGTCGAGGGTAATGACTCGATAACTGCAACTGGTTCGGCGATTATAGCTAATGAGATAGCTATTGGTGGTCTTCAATTCACGAATATTTCCAACCAAAAAATATTTATTCCTGCAGGAACCATAGTTGCGACAGTCGGCAGGAATCCTGTACGTTTTATCACATCAAATATTAATTCAGTAACTGTAAATCCCAATCAATCCATTAATCTGACTGCACACGCGATAAAACCTGGGTCATCAGGGAATTTGCCACCAGACAACTTAGTTGCAATTGAGGGCGGTCTTGGGTTGAGTTTGAGCGCCACAAACCCATCTGCAACACATGGAGGGACGGATGCCTCTATCCCTTCCCCGTCGAGTCAAGACCTCCGGTTATTACGTGATCGTCTTCGCAGTAAGTTGGAGCTGGCTGCTATGACAGAAATGCAGTCTATTCTACCTGATGAAGATACACTGATCTCACCAACACTGACGATTGGTGAGACATTAGTTGAGACCTACAATCCATCCATTGGAGCACCAGGCAATCGACTCGAGCTTTCATTGCGCCTCCGCATTCAATCCCAGGTGGTTTCAGGCGAAGCATTACGCAGCCTAGTGACACTCATCCTGGATTCCAATACACCCAATGGTTATATACCTTTATTAAATACATTGGAGATCACTCGACTGAGTAACCCAACCTTTGGAGAGGAAGGTTTACCTCATTGGACGATCCTCGCTAATCGCAAGCTTCAAGTTGATATCCAGGAAAACCAAGTTATCGAGAACATAAAAGGAGTGACTGTTGCCCAAGCGGTGGACCGTCTTTCTACTTCCCTTCCTCTTGCGGAACATGTACAAATTCTGCTTTCTCCTGAATGGTGGCCGAGACTTCCCTTCATTCCTATGCGTATGGAAGTGGTTAAACTAGTAAGTAGATGAGAATTTTAGCTGTTGACCCTGGTGAAAAGCGTTTTGGCATTGCCATAAGCGATCCATCCGGTACGATTGCCACCCCACTTACCGTGGTTCAGCATGTATCCCGCCTCGTGGATGCAGCTACAATTGTGAATCTCGCCAGTCAGTATCAGGCAGGATTGATTGTTATAGGGAAATCTTTCGATGAAGAAGGTTTACCAACCTCACAAAGTCGGCGGGCTGACCGTTTGGCTGAGGCCATACACCAGCAATGTGATATCCCCCTCATGATGTGGGATGAAAGCTTTAGCACTCAGGTAGCCCGACAAGCGCAAATTGAGATGAGTACTACACGTCATAAGCGTCAAGGGCATCTCGATGAGCTGGCAGCTACTGTTATTCTACAATCTTACCTGGACTCTAGAGTGAATCAGTAAGATGTCTACCCCCAGACCACGTTCCCGATATGGAACTTGCTTGCTTTTACTTAGTATTCTTATTGGATTGCTAATTATCTCGATGATTGTTATTCCCAAGCTCATTACCTCTCAAGCTGAACAAATCTTCGGTGCACCCTCCCCGCAATTAAGTTATAGTCAACACTTGTATCTTTCGGCTTTTATTCTGCTACAATCCAACGACCTAACACAGCCAATGAATCCTGACGGGACAGATGTTAGCCTGACGATTAACCAGGGAGAATCGGTACCTTCCATTATTGGGCAACTCTGGGAGGCTGGTCTAATTTCCAATCCAGGTGTTTTCCGCAATTATCTACAATACACAGGTCTGGATATCAACTTGAAAGCAGGTGAGTATAAGCTTAGTCCTGTAATGTCTGCCATTGAGATTGCTCAGGCAATCCAATCTTCAATCTCGGCTGATGTGACATTAACCATCCTGTCAGGTTGGAGGGCTGAAGAGATTGCCAACTCTCTTTCCACCTCCGGTTTTAATATTACCACTGAAGAATTTCTCCGGGCAGTACAAACCCACCCTGAAGGGTACAGTTTCTCCAGCTGCTTGCCAGATGATTCACTTGAAGGTTTTTTGTTTCCTGCCGGTTATACCGTGCCGAGGGAAACCACAATCGACCAATTGCTTCCTCAAGTACTGATGAATTTCGAAGCCCAAGTGAGTGTTGAGCTTCGCAACGGATTCACTACTCAAGGTTTAGACCTTTGCCAAGCTGTTACCCTGGCATCCATTATCCAGCGTGAAGCTGTCCTGGAAGATGAGTTGCCGCTCATTGCTTCAGTATTTTATAACCGATTGATTTCCGGAGCTGTCCTGGCTTCTGACCCGACAGTCCAATATGCCTTGGGTTTTAATCAAAGTCAGAATACCTGGTGGACCAACCCACTATCCCTGCAAGATTTGCAGATAAATTCGCCCTACAATACTTACATTTACAACGGTCTTCCACCCGGACCAATTTCCAACCCAGGGCTGGCACCTCTCAAGGCTGTTGCATTTCCTGCTCAAACGCACTACTATTACTTCCGCGCGGCATGTGATGGCTCTGGTCGTCATTTGTTCGCTGAAACCTACGGTGAGCATTTGACGAACGAGTGCCCATAATCCATGCAACTGGCAATTAATTACTCTCCTCCAGCGGCAAAGCTTGTTCGATCCGGCAGAATTAAGATCGATTTATTTAAGACCCCTGACTGGGTATGGATGGTCGATGCAGCTAAAAATCTTCGACCTGTAGCTGTACATTTCACACTGGAAGCTGGTAATGAGGGTCTCGGGCATATAAATTGGGAAGCTGTCGAGCATATTGCTCAAATTACTTCAACACCATATATCAACCTGCACCTGGATTCCAAGCGAGAGCACTTTCCAGGTATTCCAGCGAACACAACCAATTCATCTGATGTTAAGCGGGTGTTTGCAGTCCTGCAATCCGATGTGATGAGTGTCGTTGAGCGTTTTGGACCAAACCGTGTCATTGTCGAGAATTCACCATTTCGCGGAGAAGCCGGGAATACGCTGCGACCGTGTATTGAACCAGATTTAATAACTCGGATTGTTGAAGAAACAGGTTGCGGTTTTTTGCTGGATATTTCTCATGCCTTCATTACGGCTCATTATATGGGTATTGATTATAAGGAGTACTTCTCCCGTTTGCCTGTGTTCCAGGTAAGGGAAATGCATTTTGCTGGGATACATCACCGAAATGGTCAATTAATGGATCACCTGTCCATCCTGGAGGAAGATTGGCGCAAATTGGATTGGGCACTAGAGCAGATCCGGTCAGGTAAATGGAGCCAACCATGGATGCTGGCATATGAATATGGTGGCGTCGGGGTCGAATTCGAATGGCGTACTGATCCCAAAGTAATCGCTGAACAGGTTCCACGACTATTTGAGCGGGTGCAGTTACCAAGTTCCTAGATAACGCGTTTATACTCGTTTCAAAATATAATATGTCGCCTTTTTATCCCCCACTTTGATTACAATGCCCCTTGCAACCAGGTCAGTCAGATCACGCCGTAACGTCTCAGCATGCACATCAGGGCACAGGGACTGGAATTCGTGGCTGCTGATACGCTGGTTTTTAGCCAGCTGAGCCAAAGCCATTTGTTGTCGAGGGTTTAGATTCAGTCCAATATAACTGGAGAGATCTGGTAACCTTTCAGCAGAATTAACACCCAGTTGGCTGGCGAATAAGGTCACTCTGAATGTACCGGCAACCTCTTCAAATAGAGGAGATAGCAATCCTGCATTACGCGTCACATCTACCACCCGATCCAATCCATACCCAAGTCGCTCTACAAACCCAAGATCCGATAAAATCTGTGAAATGACTGCATTGCGGGCAAAGCGAGCTTCTAGCAGGTTTTTCAATGTCACCGGACCAGGTAATGTGCCTGGAGAAGTGATTTCCAACCGGTCAGCATAGATATTCAGGTGGATATTATCACCTTGCAGGTTGTAATCACGATGCGCGACAGCATTCACCAATAGTTCTCGCACCGCTTCAAAGGGATATTCCGGGGTTTCCTGGTGCTGTAAACCCACCAACCTGACGACTGTATTTAAATTGTTGCGGATAAATTCTTCCGCCTGTCTTAATTGGTCAGGCAGATTGCCCGTTATATCACGTTTTATATATGTGCCTGAAAGAGCTACTCCAGGAAAGCGACCTGCTAGAATGGTCGCATTGGGTAGCCATTGTTGGGGAAAACGTCCGAAAAGTAATATTGCTGCATAAGTCAGCTGTAATTCTTTTCCGGTTCGCTTCAGACAGCCACGCCGGACCAAAAAATCATACGATTTTTCCAAATCATCAGGGGGCACATTCCCTGCATCATGGGTATATGTGATTACTTTATCTGCGTCCAGATCCGTTAAGTTTGCCTCAGGTATCACCCGAGATTCTAATTGAACAGTCCCCCGTTGTTGAAGTAGTTTATACAGATGACGGGCACGCAATGGACTGGTTTGGGTCCCATCTCTCCCGAAGTACCTGCCATCAAGGCTGTACACATGCGGTAAACCGGCAGGTACGTTGATAAGGATGAGATTGACAGGTTTCAGCATTCCGGCTCTTTGAGCTGTCACTTTGCGAGGAATGGGTAACACCAGGGTTGGATCTGTCGTTAGAGTAGCCTGAAAGATACGTTCAATGGCGGCATCCGGGTCACTTACTCCTACTAACTCACCTGCCCGGGGAGAAACCCCCAAAATTACTACCCCTCCCTCTGAATTAGCCATCCCAACCAATGTGGCAGCTAATGAAGATAAAGGAACATCTTCTGGGAACCACTGCAGAGATGGTCCCATCCCACCGGAGAGTAGAGGGAGGATTTCAGCAGAATTATCCGCCAATTCAAACCTTGCCATTTCTTTCCTAACCAGAATCTAAAAAGATACCTGGTACAGGTTAACCAGTTTGGTCTACCTGTACCAGGTAATTGTATATTAATTTCTTCTAACGAGGTACTTATCACCAATAAGTTTTATGCAGAGTTAGCCTCAGAAATACCTGCCACCACCACACCTTTTTCTTTAGTCTTTGATTTCCTAGGAACGCGTCGTGGGTGCGCGGAATTGGGTTTGGGAGGCTTTAGTGCCACTTCCAGGACCTGATCGATGTGATCCACCAGAACCAGCTGCAACTCGCTCCGAGCCCGCTTTGGCACATCAACCAAGTCCTTGGCATTTCGTTTCGGAAGGATCACGGTCTTGAGACCCGAGCGGTGTGCGGACAGGACTTTCTCCCGAATGCCACCCACCGGTAAAACATGCCCTCGCAAGGTGATCTCGCCAGTCATTCCCACATCTTTGCGAACCTCACGCCCTGTGTACGCGGATACTAGTGCTGTACAAATCGTGATTCCAGCACTTGGACCATCCTTAGGAATGGCACCTTCAGGGATATGGATATGAATATCCAAGTTCTCATACTCCTCTGGGTCAATATCAAATTGGCGGGAGCGTGATTTCAAATAAGAAAGGGCTGCCTGAGCTGATTCTTGCATCACATTTCCGATCTGACCTGTTATTTGCATATTACCCTTTCCGTCCATCAGCAGCACTTCCACAGGCATGATTTCACCACCATTTTCTGTCCAGGCTATGGCAGTAGCTACGCCCACTTCGTCTTGCCGTTCGGCTTCCTGATTGAAGAATTGGGGTGGTCCGAGGAATTTTTCCATTGCAGCAGGTGTGACACGCGTTGGAAATGGCTTCCCCTCAGCTTTAATCCTAGCGATCTTCCTGCATATCATACCAATCTCACGCTCAAAATTACGTACTCCAGCTTCATAGGTATATTCCCTTACGATACGTTTGAGTGCCAGATCCTGAAAATGGAGTTTATCATCATCCAGCCCGGCTTCCTCCAACTGTCGTGGGATTAAAAATCGATGGGCAATTTCAAGCTTTTCCTCTTCGATATAGCCGGGAAATTCTATTACTTCCATCCGATCTAGCAGTGCCGATGGTATCGGTCCGATATAGTTGGCTGTGGTGATGAACATCACCTTGGAGAGATCATAAGCCAGCTCAAGATAATGGTCCGAAAAAGCGTGGTTCTGCTCAGGATCCAAGACTTCAAGCAGAGCGGAGGAAGGATCTCCACGAAAATCCTGACCAAGTTTATCCACCTCATCCAGCATGAAGAGTGGGTTTATTGTACCCGCCCGACGCATGGTCTGTAATATCCGCCCTGGCAAGGCGCCAATGTACGTCCGCCTGTGCCCACGAATCTCAGCCTCATCCCTCACCCCGCCCAGCGATAACCGAACAAATTTACGTCCCAGGGCTTCCGCGATTGAGCGACCGAGTGAGGTTTTACCCGTGCCAGGAGGGCCCACAAAGCATAAGATGGGCTGCTTGGAGCGTTTTGGTTTTAAGCTCCTGACGGCGATATATTCAAGGATGCGATCCTTGGCACGCGGTAACCCATAGTGATACTGCTCTAGGATTTCAGCTGCATGGGGAACATCCAGATTATCCTCGGTGGTGGTCGTCCATGGTAGATCCAGGATCCAATCGATATAGGTGCGGATGATGCCAACTTCTGGAGACATCGGTGGCATCTGGTTCAACCGATCAATCTCTTTTAATGCGCGCAGCATGACCTCTTCAGGCAGACTAATTCCTTCCACCCGCTTGCGCAAATCTGAAACCTCCCGCACCCACGGATCAGATTCACCCAGTTCATTCTGAATAATCCGCATCTGCTCCCGCAGATAAAATTCCCGCTGTGTACGATCAACTTCACTTTGTGCCCGTGTATGGATTTGGTCTTCCAACTCAAGCACATCAGCCTCTTGAGCCAACAATGCGACTACTTGTTTGAGTCGTTCGGATGGATTAAGCATCTGCAAGATTTTCAATCGCTCATCTAGGGGAGGAGATATTGTGGTCACGATCATGTCTGCCAGCCAACCAGGCTCATCGATGTTCAGCGCATATAAATAAGCTTCATCAGGTAGGCTGCGATTTAATTGCACACATTTCTGAAACAGCTCAAGAGCGGTGCGCATGGTCGCATCAATCTCACGATCCAGACGAGTTGTCTCATATAATGGCCGTGCTCTTGCGACTATAAAAGGTTCGTGTTGGGTGAATTCAACCACCTCCAACCTTCGCCGTCCCTGAGCTAGGGCGGAGCTCGAACCATCCGGCATGCTCACCAAACGACCCACCGCCACTTCCACACCAATAGATAAGAAATCGCCCACTTTTGGATTATCAATGGAAGAATCGCGTTGCGTAAGAGCGATCATCGTGTGGTTATCCATCTGGGCTTCCTCAATGGCAAGTAGGGAAGCCTCCCGCCCAACAAAAACCGGCGCAACCATGTGCGGATAGATTACCAAGTCACGTAATGGCAAAATTGGACACTCTACCATCCCATCTGGATCGGATATTGCATCCGGAACTTTGTAAAGTTCTTCTGTACGACGATGGACTGCCTCTCCAAAATCGTCGTCCTCATCGTGATAATACCAATCACTATCTTTCATCAATATCTCCTGATATTCGTTTTCTTCTCCCAGTATTTTCGAGCTTCTGCAACAACAAATATGCTCCCTGTAACCAGTACCACCCCATCCTTACCTACTAACTGTAAAGCTTTTTCCAAAGCCTCTGGGATATGTTCAACACAATCAACTGGATGCCCAAAGGTTTGTGCCATCTCCACTAATTTCTCTGGTTCAATGGCTCGAGGGTGAAATGACTTAACCGCGATCAACTCTTTTACAAGCGGCATCAGCTCGATAAACATCCCCTGGATATCTTTATCTTCTGAAGCTCCAAATACCAATATGACTAACTTGCTTGGATAATATTCTTGAAGAGTTAAGCGTAAATTTAAAGCAGAATCACGATTATGAGCACAATCGAGGATTACCGGAGGTGAATATTGTATTATTTCGAAGCGCCCAGGCCAAAATACATTAGCAAATCCACGCTTAATCGCATCCTGGGTAATATGTAAACCCTGTTGTCTACAGATTTCCAAAGCTGCATATGCTGTCGCAGCGTTTACCATCTGATGTGATCCCAGAAGCGGGATGGATAAGATCATGGGAGTACTTGGATTTCCTGTAGGTGACCATATCCGGATCGTTTGACCTTTCAGTGAGCGAGAAATATTCTCAAATAAAATATCCCGACCTACCTGCAACAAGGGTGAAGAACGTTCTTGGGCGATTCGCTCAATCACCTGTCGAGATTCCTCTTCCTGCGGGGATGCGACTACCGGTACACCGGGTTTAATGATTCCTGCTTTTTCTCCTGCAATTTGGGTGAGTGTGGTACCCAATAGCAACGTATGGTCATATGAAATCGACGAAATCACACTCACTTTTGGGTGCACCACATTCGTGGCATCCAGACGTCCCCCCAACCCCACCTCTATGACTGCTGCATCGATTTTTTGCTTTGCAAAATACAAAAAAGCCAGGGCAGTGGTGATCTCAAAGGTGGTCAACTCTGGTATCGCTGCAACATGAGGTTTTATTTCTTCTACCAATTCTGCCAAATCAGTATGTGGAATGAACTCACCATCAATTTGGATCCGTTCTGCATAGTCATCCAGGTGAGGAGATGTATACAATCCAACTTTATACCCAGCTTCATACAGGGTATTGGCGCATAGAATGCAAACCGACCCCTTCCCCTTAGTACCTGCAACGTGAATAATCGGATACGCCTGATGAGGATTATCCAGCGAAGCGACCAATTCCTGCATACGTTCCAGCTTGAATCTGGCAGGGGAGTATGTGACTGCTTTTTGAAGGCTGAAATCTACATAGCTATATAAGTAGTCCAGGGCGTCTTTGTAGACATCTTCAACATTTTTCATAATTTAAGGATTGTAACTCTTTGGTGAACTATAGGGAAGAGGAGATAGTTAATGATCACATATCGGTAACACTTCGAATTACCCAGAAATTGTTCATGGTAGAATAGGCGCGTGCTGAATAAAGCCATCCAATTAACCGTGAGATTCATTAAAATAGCTATCCTGTCGAGTTTGGCGATATTACTCCTACCACGCATAATCACCGCCTTGTATGCGCTCCCACGGACATTCACCACCCAGACCGTGCCGTCAAAACCAGTTGCCATCGTTTTTGGGGCGGGCATCTGGCGGGATGGCACTCCAACCACGATACTGAGAGATCGAATCGACACCGCATCAGAGCTATTCTTTTCCGGTAAAGTACAAAAAATACTGATGAGTGGTGATAATAGTTATCTCGATTACAATGAACCTGGTGCTATGCGTAAATATGCCCTCAGCCTGGGCGTTCCCAAGGTGTCAATTGTCCTGGATTATGCCGGCAGGCGTACCTATGATACCTGTTACCGTGCCCGTGCAATTTTTGGTATCCAACAAGCTATATTGGTCACCCAAGGTTTTCATCTATCACGTGCATTGTATACATGTAATGCCTTGGGGTTGAAGGCTGTTGGGGTGCCTTCAGACCAACGAGATTATCCCCCGAATTCATTACTGTATTGGAACTTGCGCGAGCTCCCCGCTACCCTAACCGCAATTTTGGATGTGCACATCCTTCGACCTGTGCCGATCCTGGGTAAGCCTGAGCCAATCTTCCCCGAAATAAACCAGTAAACTGGAAAGTATGGGAAATAATATATATCGATCACTAATCATGGAGGCAGGATGGACCGATCTGAAGCACTAAAAATAGTGCATGATTATGTAAAGAATGAAAACCTTATCAGGCATATGCTGGCTGTGGAATCCGCGATGCGTTATTATGCCGCGAAATTTTGTGAAGATCAAGACACATGGGGGATTACCGGTGTCCTGCATGATTTTGATTGGGAAATTCACCCAACATTAGAGCAACATCCCCAAGCAGGAGCACCTATCCTACGCGAGCGAGGTGTGCCTGAAGAAATTGTACGGGCAATATTGAGTCACGCAGACCACACCGGAATCCTACGTTTGACACAAATGGAAAAAGGACTATATGCTTGTGACGAGATCACCGGTCTGATCACTGCGGTCGCCCTAGTGCGTCCCTCTCGTTCCTTATCAGATCTGGAAGCATCATCAGTAAAGAAAAAGTGGAAGGACCGCGCATTTGCGGCGGGAGCTAACCGAGACGAAATTGCCAAAGCATCCCAGGAATTCGAAATTGAGCTGTGGGAACATGTCAGTAACGTTATCCTTGCCATGCGCACCATCGCTCCTGAATTAGGTTTGGCTGGATAAAACCTTCTCTATCAAAAAAAAGCATGGGCAGTGAACTGCCCATGCTTTTTTATATTTATTCAAATTTAGGAGGACTAAATAACTCAACGATGATGTCAACGATGATGTCAACGATGATTGACAATCAGGGAATATTACGGTAAACTAATGGAGATTGACTATACGAAAATCCTATACGCAATCCAATATGAGGCTCTAATGTCACCCGATAACAAAATTCCTTCTCATATTACTGCCCGTACCTCGCTTGTTCCTGCGATCAATGCCTGGCGGATTTACCTGAATGATCAGGGAAAGTCACTCCATACGGTTAAAGCCTTTACCGCAGATATGCTCCTAGTGGCCGGTTATCTGCCACCAGATCGTCCCCTTGGTGCAATCACAACCAACGAGTTGAACAACTTCCTTGAATGGATGCAGAAACAGCGTGGCGTCCCCTGTAGCCCCAAAACTCTAGCCCGGCGAATTACATCCATAAAAGCATTTTTCCGCTGGTTACTCCAATATGGAGTCATTCTGATTGACCCTGGGGAAAAAGTCTTACAGCAATCCGTCATTAGTCCCCTGCCCCAAGTTCTCACCCATGAAGAAACCCAGTCAGTCATGGAAGTAGCCACAAAACACCGCCATGCACTTCAACCTGACGCTCGCTACTTCACCTTGCTAGACTTGTTGCTGGAAACTGGGATCAAAAAAAGCGAATGCCTTGCTCTCAGTCCAAATCATATTGACCTGGATGCACCTGGAGGTCCATTCCTATTCGTGCGTTACGCCAGTCCACAACATCGTTATAAAGAACGCAAGATTGCCTTATCAGATGATTGGATCCAGGCATATGATGAATACAATAGGCAATACCATCCAGGAGATCGTCTTTTTCCATGGTCACAACGCCGTTTAGAATATCTTCTGGAAGACCTGTGTGAGGAAGCGGGTATATCGAAGCATCTTTCATTTGAAATGTGCCGCTGGACCTGCGCTTTGAATGACCTGCAATCAGGTATAGAAGCGAACAAGGTTCGTCAAAAAATGGGATTATCCAAGATTCAATGGCGGGAAGTAAAACTAAAGTTGCAAAAACTAGGTGGATGAACCCCTGCTGAGGGTAAAATGTACGATCAAGCGACTATTTGACTTGATCCGTGCTTTATGACTCATTCGGCATCCCGGAATCCATAAAATATCATTCCCTGAACAAACTATTGGCCAGGTACTACGCGCCCTTTTGGGCAGCTTGAGATTGATCATCAGATCAGACACTTTCTTGGAGTGCCCATTCATCCCTAGCAGTTGGAAACGCTCTCCGGCTTTACGGCAACGGACAATTATTGGCAATTCTAACTCACCTGCATCCACCCAGGCTTGAAATGGATCTAAATTAGTAATACTCTGTTGGATTGCCAAGTCTGAATCTAGAACTTCCTGTACTTGGAGATTCCAATTGTTATTTAAAGAAATCGTGGAAGGGATATTTATTACTAGTTCCATTCCGGGAGCGAGTGCTGGGAAATCGAACCCTGGTAGATCAGCTCGCCAGTTAGTTAGCCAAAATATTTCTCCCTCTTTGATAATTCGTAATCCGGCAATCAGATCAACTTGAGCGTATGGTTTACTTTCAGTGAGTAAACCTATCCCTCGGTCGATGCACTCAAATTCCACATCCCGTAACCCCGGCAAATGATAAGCGATGGCTTTTCTTAAAAGATAGCGCTGAATCGATAGTGATAATTCCTGGAAACCGGTCAGACGAAATGCTAGATACCCTGGTCCTTCTTTGGTCAGATTAGTTTCCCATGCTTCGGAGACCAATTGCTGTAAAACCTCATAATCATCTCTTAGGATGTGACCCACCCGAAGTAGGTTCTCGCGGACACGCGGATTATATCTTTCTAAGATGGGTATTAATTCAAGTCGGAGGCGGTTGCGGAAAAACGCAATGTCAAGATTACTGCGATCTACGATAGGGTTGAGTCCGTGCTCAATTAGATATTGCTGGATATCTTCCCGCCAGGTTGATAACAATGGGCGTACCAAGGGAATCTGCTTGCTCCAGGCGTTGGGGATTGTCCTATATTCCATTCCCCGTAAACCGGCTAAACCTGAACCACGCAACAAGTGCATCATGATGGTTTCAACCTGATCATCTGCATTATGACCTACCAGAACTGCACTTGCTCCTGTACTCTCTGCTTGCTCAAATAGATATTGATATCTAACGATCCGGGCTGCTTCTTCTATTGAGACCGAATATTCACTTACATAAGAGAGCACATCCACCTGACAGGAAATAAAATCAACCCCAAGCTCAGCTGCGAATAGTTTAACTGTTTGCGATTCATCATCTGCCTCGGGTCTCAAACCGTGATTCACATGTGCTGCAATGATCTGATAACCGAGATCGTGCAAGACGTGCAGAAGGAATAAGCTGTCTGGTCCACCTGAAACCCCTACCAGAACTAGATTCCTCGGCTTTAATTGGCATTCTCGTTGTAAAATATTTGCAATATTGTCAAGCATAGATGAAAGAATTATAGCGTATAATGAATTAACGCTGGTATTGATTGCCCTTTTTGTAATTTAATTATATGATTAGTGAGAAATTGCTCTATCCTAAGGAGTAGGCTACATGGCGGAAAAAATCCTTATCGTTGATGATGATTTGGATACATTGCGATTAGTTGGGCTGATGTTACAGCATCAAGGATATCGGATAAATGCTGCAAACAGCGGTATCCAAGCAATTTCGATGTCTCAAACTGAAAAACCAGATTTGATCCTTCTCGATATCATGATGCCAGAGATGGATGGTTATGAAGTCGCCCGTAAGTTGCGATCTGATCCAAACACCAGCAGCATACCAATCATCATGTTCACAGCAAAAACTCAGGTGGATGACAAAGTGGCAGGATTTGAAGCTGGTGCAGATGACTACCTCACCAAACCAACCCAGCCGCGTGAGCTTTTTGCTCATGTGAAAGCCGTACTTACTCGGGGGAAAAAACCTTCAACGCAGGTTCCACCTCCACCCACCTCTAGAAACCGAGGCTACATAACGGGTGTTATGGCAGTCAAAGGTGGACTGGGTGCCTCCACCCTTACATTAAATTTAGGGATAAGCTTACAGGCACGCAGCAAAAAGGACGTCATTATTGCGGAATTTCGTCCGGGTTTTGGAACCATGGCATTAGATTTGGGGTTTCTTACCCCAGAAGGCTTGGGCCACTTATTACAATCATCACCCGAAGATATCACCCAAGAGTCCATCGAAAATGAATTATTTAAACACAAATCAGGAGTCAGGTTGTTATTATCTTCTTATAATCCTGCTGATGCAAAATATATAACAACGGTTGATCATTTTGAAGCGATTGCTCGATATTTGGCATACATGGCATCTCACATCGTGATTGATTTAGGCCCCGGGATTACTCCAATAACAGATCGGATTTTGGCTCATTGTGACGAAATTATTATTGTTTTAGAACCTATCCCATATACGATCGTGCGAACCTTATCACTGGTGGAAGAGCTGGCGAAGAAGGGTTTTGGAGAGGGCAGGATCAATACTGTCTTATACAACCGCCAGCGGACAGAAATGCAATACTCATTAGCACAAGTCCAAATGGAATATCGACATCCAATCAGTATCGTCTTTACTGCCGCCCCTGAGCTGACATATCAATGTTCAAAAGCGAATGTTCCATTGGTGATGCAACATCCAGATAATTTAACCTCCCAACAATTCGCCAAGCTGGCTGATAATATCGCCAAACGCTTGCGGGTCAAAGAATGACAATGATTTCTTCGGAAATCATCCAAACAATAACCTTCGCCACAGACCTAATAAAAAAATCTCACCTTACCGTAGTGTTGACAGGTGCGGGTATTTCCACACCTTCAGGTATACCAGATTTTCGTAGTCCCGGTGTTGGTTTATGGACCCACTTTCAGCCCATGGAAGTGGCTTCCTTATCTGCGTTTCGCCATAATCCCGAGCGATTCTACCAATGGCTCCATCCCCTCGCCATCCAAATGCTCTCTGCACAGCCCAATTCAGCCCACTTTGCTTTGGCAAAGCTTCAAAATGCAGGCTACATTTCCACGATTATCACCCAGAATATTGATGGCTTGCACACACGTGCAGGTGCAAAAAATGTGTTGGAGGTCCATGGATCATTGGATACATTGACCTGTACAAATTGTTACCGGCAATTTTCCTCCTCCTTTATTTTGGACGACTATATTACTAACTGCACTGTACCTCATTGCCAGGTCTGTGGTAGTATCCTAAAACCAGATGTTATTCTTTATGAAGAACAATTACCGATTAAAACCTGGCTCAAAGTTGAAGAAACTTGCAAGAGCTGTGAGTTAATATTAGTCGTTGGGACTTCGCTAGAGGTTATGCCTTCTGCGATGCTTCCCATCCAGGCATTAGATCATGGTGCTAGGTTAATTATCATAAACAATTCAGATACATTTATGGATATTCGTGCAGATTTGGTCATCAGAGCAGATGTGGTAGAAATATTACCTAAGCTTTCGAACGAGGTATTGAGTGCCTAAAAAAAATCACCAGAAAATTATTGAACGCTACAAGCAACTGTTAGAGGTTTTGCAAGGGCTGGCATCAGTTTTGAATCCCGAACAACTAATGGAGGAGATCGTCAAAGCAGCTACCGAGCTATGTAACGTCGAGGCAGCCTGGTTTATGTTGTCAGATCTTTCGAACCAGGTCCTACGCATTGAAACCACCACTTTACCCAATAGCCCACAAGACCGCGGGCTTATTATTCCATTAGAATCCAGCCTAGAAGGCTGGGTTCTAATGAATCAAAAACCAGTGATGATAAATAATTCTAGCCTATATGAGCATACGTATGGGAAAATCACTAGTGTGATTGATCTTGAGATTAAATCCATTCTCAGCTTGCCCGTGACTACCAATGACAGGCAAATTGGTGTTCTAGAAGTGGTTAATCAAAAAACGGGGCAATTCAGTCAACTCGACCAGGAGATATTGGTTTCATTTGCAAATCAGGTTGCGATTTATATTGTCAACACCCATCTTTTCCTACAGTCAGATCTGGTTGCTGAACTTGTGCATGAATTGCGCACTCCATTGGCATCCCTGAATACTGCAATCCAACTGCTGCAGCGTTCCGACTTGCCAGACAATAAACGTGAACGTATCTCCGATATGATTAGCACTGAGTTCGAACGATTGTCAGATTTGACGACTTCGTTTATGGAATACGCCCGCCTGGAATCAGGCAGAGTAAAATTCCAAACCTCCAGATTTGACTTCTACCAGCTGCTATCAGAGACTGTCGATGTCATGCAAATGCAAGCAGATGGTAAGGGAATAAAAATAACCCTCCATAATCCCGGCATTCCTATGCCTCTGATCGCAGATAGGGATAAGATCAAGCAAGTCATCCTTAATCTATTAAATAATGCCATAATATACAATCGACCACAAGGAAATGTCAACATCACCACACAATTTACCCCCACGGATTTGACTTTCAGCATTAATGATGATGGTCAGGGGATACCTGTGAACTACATTCCCCGCCTCTTTGAGAGATTTTTCCGTGCACCCGACACAGAAAACCTGTCCACAGGTACTGGCTTGGGTTTAACCATATGTAAGCAAATAGTGGATGCGCATGAGGGGAAAATCAAAGTCACCAGCGTTGTCGGTGAAGGATCCACTTTTACCGTTCGACTACCGGTCACTCGCGAAGAATAATATCACCAGGTTGGATAAGGACTTTTAACGCTCCAGACCTAGCAGCGTGCTCAAATGCGAGTTCACCTTGTTCAAGGGAATATACTGCTTCAATCAATAATCTGGGGTCAACCTTATTCTCTTCCAATAATTGCAGCGCAGGTTCAAATGACCCGCACCGTGAGCCGATCAAGGTAATTTCATCCACGACGATCCCAGAAAAATTCACTGACATTTCACCTATGTATGTGCTTTTCAGGATGATCGTGCCCCGCGGACGAATAGATTTCCTCGCCAAAGTAAATCCATCTGGTGATCCAGTCGCTTCGATGACCACATCATACCTTTTCCCCCCCAGGGATTGTTCTGATATCGTCTGGATATTTCGATTCTCCAGCAGCTCCCGCTGCCTTGGATGGCGAGCTACAACCTCCAGCTCACAGCCTGTTCCCTGCAAGACTTGCGCAACCAGTTGACCTAACCTGCCTGCACCGATGACTAAAATCTTATTTTCATGATCTATGCGGATGTGTTCCAAAATTTCATAAGCAGCCGCTAGCGGTTCGGTAAAAACAGCTAATTCATCTGGAATGCTATCAGGAACTTTGTGAAGATTACTCAATGGCAAGATCAGATAGTCCGCAAATGCCCCATTCCAATCATGGATCCCCAATGTTTTCCGTCGCTCGCAATGTCGGGTGTAACCCGATTTACATGTTTCGCATACACGACAGGCAATATTTATCTCTCCCACCACGCGCTTGCCGACCCAGGATGGATCACTGGGTGAGCTCACCACATCTCCAACGAACTCATGCCCAGGTATGCCTGAAAATGGATAATACCCACCCACCAACTCAAGGTCTGTACTACACACCCCTGCAATTCGTACCCGAACGAAAGCTTCATGGTCTGCAGGAACGGGAATAGGTACTATATCTCGAAATTCTAGCTTTTGATTTTCTAGCCACAAGGATCTCATTAATTTTGATACTTTGATTAACGCGCTCCTCTCCGGCCAAACTGTCGTTCCAATAAATCCACTGACAGATGGATCATTGTCGGACGCCCATGCGGGCATGTTCGAGGAGACAGGCAGGCTTCAAGATCATCCAATAGTGCTTTCTGTTCCTCAGGCGAAAGTATCTGACCCGCCTTAACTGCGGCCCGCTTACACACCCGAGCGATGATCCTGGCTTCGGTTTCAGTTTGCAGAGGGGTTTCATCTTCCTCAAAATCTTCGACGATAATTGCCAGAGCTGCGGTCGGGTCCATCCCAGCCAGTAAGAATGGTATGGCACGCACAAGAAAACTCCCTTTTCCAAATAGCTCCACCTGAAACCCCAATCGATTAAGGATGGGGAGCTGTTCTTCGATTAAGCGGGCACTGCTTGAAGGCAAGTCGACACTTACTGGCTGAAGCAAAACTTGGGCAGGGATGCTGCTCGTTCCTGTTCCATCCCTCGCTTGATTGGAATTTGCCCACATCGCTAAAAAGCTTTCGAATAGTACCCTTTCATGTGCGGCATGTTGATCGATTAAATACAGCCCATCCGGTCCTTCTGCCACTAGGTAAGCTGAGGCGACTTGACCTACTAAACGCAGTAGAGGTACTCCTGCTCCAGTTAATCCCGCCTGTCTCGGTTGCGCATGTATGATCGCATCTGGATCTGAAACCGTTGGAAGACCTGATTGTTCTTTCAGGTCTGCAGAAATACTCCAAGCGGGATCCATTTGCCGACCAATAGCTTGGGGCGCTTGTGAATCATGCCAATGCAGATTTCCTCCGATGGATGGTACCGGTGTATGTGCTAATAATGCTCGCCGCACAGCCCGTTGGACTCCGCGGAACACTAAATCCGCATTTTTAAAACGCACCTCAGCTTTAGTCGGATGGACATTCACATCCACGGTCTCTGAGGGTAATTGTAGGAAGAGGATGGATAACGGATATCTTCCCACCATGAGTAGAGTGTGATATGCCTGGACCAATGCCGTGCCCAATGCAGGATCTTGTACTGGTCGTCCATTAACAAAGAAAGTGATTTCGCGCCGGTTCGAGCGGGTAAGACTGATCGGGCTGATATACCCTTTTACAGATAAACCTTCTTCCTCAGCCAAGACTTCCAACAACTGCCGTGCCACCTCCACACCGTATAGTGTGGCCAGGATTTCACGCCGGTTACCATTACCACTTGTAAGAAGAGCTGGGCGCTCATCCTGATACAAATGGAAATGCACATCGGGGTAAGCCAAAGCATAGCGTGTAACCATATCATCGATGTGACGGCGTTCAGTAGTAGGGTGTTTTAAAAATTTCAGTCGTGCGGGTACATTATAAAATAAATCTTCCACACGTATCACTGTTCCAATCGTTGTACCAACGAGTTGCACCTGACCAGCTAGGCCACCTTCCACATGGAGGCGTCCACCGGTGGGCGACCCCGCGATACGTGAAGTGATTGTCAGCCGTGACACAGATCCGATGGATGCCAGCGCTTCACCACGAAAGCCTAAAGTTTCAATCTTGAAGAGATCATCTGCTGAGCTCAGTTTACTAGTGGCATGGCGCTCCACCGATAGGCTAAGCTCGTCTTCTGGAATACCACACCCATCATCTAAAACTTCTACCAGCCTTTGACCTGCCTCCCTGACATGAATTGTGATTTGCTTTGCGCCTGCGTCGAGGGCGTTTTCCAATAGTTCTTTGACCACCGAAGCAGGTCGTTCAACCACTTCACCTGCAGCAATTTGGGAAGCCACTTCGGGGGATAATAAATGGATGGGCATAGGGATATTATATAACAAAGGATTATGCTTTTCTTTCATTATCTCGTATAATAACCCCCATGCATTTTAAAAGCTTGTATTTCGATCTGGATGATACACTCTATCCAGCCAGCAGTGGTCTATGGGCTGCAATCCGTGAGCGAATGAATGCATACATGCAGAGATTAATAGATCTCCCCATCCCCGATATTGTTTGTCTGCGGCAAAGTTACCTCGAAAAATATGGTACTACTTTACGTGGATTGCAGGCTCATTATAAAGTCGATGCAGATGAATACCTTGCCTTTGTACATGATCTTCCGCTTGAAAAATTCATTCATCCAGATCCGAGCCTGCGCACACTTTTACTCAGCCTACCCCAACGTCGCTGGGTTTTCACCAATGCAGATACTAATCATGCCAATCACGTCTTAAACATCCTCGGGATAACAGATTGTTTTGAAGGCATCATCGATATTCGGGGAATCGATTTTGCATGCAAGCCCGAAAAAATCGCATATCAGAGGGCACTGGCTTTAGCCGGTGATGACGATCCATCTCATTGCGTCATCTTTGATGATGCATTGCGCAACCTCTCTCCAGCACGTGAGATGGGTTTTTATACCATCCTCGTTGGTAAAGATGGCACCGAGCCATTGGTTGATCAGGCAATCACCAGCTTGCACGAGTTGAGAGATTGTTTGCCTGAATTGTGGGAGAAGGATAATTAGTCTGGAAGAATATGAAAAGTAAACAGATATCGCTTGAAAACGCGGTTGAGTTGGTTCAGTCTGAATGTATGCTGGCCTTGGGCGGAATGACCCTATACCGCCGTCCGGTAGCCTTTGTGCGCGCAATGATCAAACATTACCAACAAACCAGCAAACCCAATGACCTTACTTTATTGGCATTCACTGCTGGTTATGAAAGTGACTTGTTGGTTGGCGCAGGGATGGTCACTCACGTCCGTTCATGTTATTTCGGTCTGGAAATTTTCGGTTTCGCACCCATGTTCACATCTCTAGCAAACAAAGGTCAGATCGATATCATCGAAGAGACCGAAACCAGTATTTCTATGGGATTGCGTGCGCAGATGGCATCCGTTGGGTTTATGCCGGGTCTGGGATGGTTGGGCACCAGCCTTCCGACCCTCCGCCCCGATGTTCGCACCATCATTGACCCTTACAGCGGGGAGGAATTAATTGCCTTCCCAGCCATCCATCCAGATGTCGCCGTGATCCATGCGTTAACTGCCGATTTCGATGGCAATGCCTTGATCGGTAATAATAAAGGAGTCGATATCGAACTATGCCTGGCCGCTACGACCGTGATCGTCACAGCTGAAGAAGTGGTTCCTGAATTGGAGAAAGCTGATCTTGTCGCTCCTTGTGTTTACGCAGTTGTCCATACTCCCCATGGAGCTGCCCCCACCTCCTGCCATCCCTTGTATCCATTGGATACTGAAGCAATCCTGGAATATGCCGAGCAAGTAAGTGACCAAGATTCCTTCAACAATTACCTAACTCACCTTGTTTAACAACTTTTAACCCAATTATGATAATCTTTATATAATGAAGGAATATACTTACACTTAAATCAGGAGATCAGATGGAATCAAATCGTGGAATTAACAAGATTCTCCTAAGCTGTGGAGTAGCCGTTTTATTAGTCGGCTGCTTGGCTGGTGGTTTCATCGCCGGTCGTTTAAGCAACAATCTACCCCTGAATATACCCTCTGCAACCACAACTTCAACTGCCACAAGCAATGAAGAACTTTTCAAGCCATTTTGGGAAGCCTGGCAAATTGTCCATGACGAATATCTCGTGCAGCCATTGGATGATGAGAAGATGATGCAGGGGGCGATTCGCGGGATGATGGATTCGCTAGGTGACCCACACTCAGCCTATATGAATCCTGTTGAATATGGGGATGCTACTGCCCCTTTGGAAGGTTACTCGGGTATCGGTGCCTGGGTCAATACGGAAGGTGAATTCCTGACGATCACTGAACCTATGGAAGGTTCGCCAGCCGAAACCGCTGGCGTAAAAGCGGGTGATCAAATCATCGCCATTGATGGTGTGGATATGACTGGAACGCTCCCAGAGCTTGCCCGCCAAAAAGTGTTGGGACCAGCAGGTTCCCAGGTTGTTTTAACCATAATTCGTGAGGGTGTCGAGCAGCCCTTCGACGTGACCGTAACTCGCGCCCAGATAACCATCCCCAGTACAGAATATAAGATGGTGGATAATAATATCGCATATATCCGCTTAAATGCTTTTAGTAACACAACTGGTGATGAGCTGAATGCTGCATTACAGGAACTGCTTGCCAGTAATCCCAAAGGACTGATCCTTGACATGCGTTATAACTCAGGTGGTTACCTGGATGCAGCTATTCAGGTCGGATCAGAGTTCCTGTCCGATGGCGTAGTGGCATATGAAGAATATGGTAATGGTACGCGCAATACATTCAATGTCACCGGAGATGGGATCGCCACCCAGATTCCGATGGTTGTCCTCGTTAATGAATGGTCTGCGTCCGCTTCCGAGCTGGTCGCCGGAGCATTGCAAGACCGAAGACGAGCCCAACTAATTGGTGTCACAACTTATGGAAAAGGGACTGTGCAGAATTGGATTGCATTATTGGATAATGAGGGTGCAGTAAGAGTAACGATTGCCCGCTGGTTAACACCTAACGAGCGTAATGTGACTGGTTCTGGTTTAACCCCGGATGTTGAGGTAAAGACTTCTGATGCAGACGCTCAAGCTGGGGTAGACACGCAATTGAATCGTGCGGTGGAGATTCTATCTCAACCTTAATGTTTATTAAGCAACCTATGCGAGTTATTTATGTTAAATAGAATGGGGTTGTGATTTAGGAGGTTCGATATGTTATTTCTTGATCCTACGTATATGATATTTATGATCCCGGCATTTATTCTAATGCTGATTGCACAAGGTTATGTGAAGGGTGCTTATAAAAAATGGAGCCAGGTTTCTTCACGTAGCCGTTTAACCGGTGCCCAGGCAGCTGAACGTCTCATTTCCGCTGGAGGGCTGAACGTCAATGTTGATAACATCCGCGGAAACCTCACTGATAATTATGATCCGCGCCAAAAAATATTGCACCTCTCTGAAGGCGTATATAATAGCCCATCCGTGGCTGCCCTTGCGATTGCTGCTCATGAGCTTGGTCATGCCATGCAAGACCGTGATGGTTACATCCCATTACGTTTAAGAGCAGCCATGGTTCCTGCAGTCAATATCGGTTCATATTTGGGATGGATCCTGATCTTCATTGGACTGATCCTTCGAGTAACCAACCTGGCTTGGCTGGGTGTGCTGGTTTTTTCAGGTGGAGCGATTTTCGCTCTGGCAACCCTGCCGGTAGAGCTAAACGCTTCAGCCCGTGCCAAGGCTCTATTGAGCAACACAGGGATGATCGTAGGTGATGATGAGCGGCGCGGTGTGAACAATGTATTAAATGCGGCAGCACTTACCTATGTGGCTGGTTTGGTCACTGCGGTGATGCAGCTGCTTTACTTTATCTCGTTGGTCGGTGGGCTCGGCGGACGTAGGCGTTAAAGTCAACCAAAATACTGATCTTCGCGGGAGATCATGAGCAATTTCTCCTGCGAAGGTTGGTATAATCCAATCCATGCGGAAATTCATCATCGCGATTGTTTTATTTCTGGGGTTCATCTTTGTCGTCGCAAAACTCACTGAAATACAAACAATCGCAGAGACTCTAAAAAGGGGGAATTGGTGGTTCCTGGGTCTTGCTCTAATTCTAGAGTTGGTATGGGTTATTAATTGTGGCGCTTCCTTCCGTTCGATTTACCGCGCCATGGGGGTTGAAGAACAGATAGGTACATTGTCTCTTATCGTTTCAGCTGCCAATTTTGTCAATGTCATCGCTCCATCAGCTGGGGTTGGAGGGTTGGCAATATTCATGAGTGAGGCGCGCCGCAGGAATTATTCTCCCGCTCGTGCAGCTGTTGCGGGTGTACTTTTCCTGTTGTTCGATTATTTGGGTTTGATTGGAATACTTCTCGTTGGTTTGATCATCCTGATCAGGCGAAACGACCTGACGTTAGTGGTAATTGTCGCCTCAGCTGCCTTGGTGGGTCTGGCAATGCTCTTCGCATTTTTATTAAACCTTGGCATGCAATCTGCGGAAGCATTGGGGAATGCCCTGGCTAAGATAGCACATTTTATCAACCGGATATTACGCCCCTTCATTCACCGGGAGTATCTCTCAGAGGTACGTGCGCATGAATTTGCCCACGATGCTGCCGAAGGTTTGATTAAAATGCGCAGCGAACCACAAACGATGATCATGCCATTGGTATTGGCTCTGACCAATAAGACATTTCTAATCATTATCCTTACGCTCGTTTTCCTGGCTTTCAAAATCCCCCTATCCATCGGAACAATCATCGCTTGTTTTAGTATCGGATATCTGTTCGTGATCATCTCACCAACCCCAGCAGGAATCGGGGTAGTCGAAGGGGCACTTACCCTTGCTCTCACGTCGATGTACATATCCCTGGAAGATGCAGCCGTTATCACGCTTAGTTATCGCGGAATTACTTTCTGGATTCCGTTATTATTTGGCATGATTTCATTGCGTGTGCTAGAAAAGGTGGGAATAAAGCCTGGTATAAACAATAATAACTAAATTAATGTTTGACCAATCCTCATCCATCGGTTATAATCGAAAATCGTTTAATCAAACCGAAAATTATTTTAAAGGAATTAGGTAATACAGAATGCCAAAGCGAACTTATCAACCAAAAATTCGTCACCGAGTA
>JBAPSY010000163.1:0-1791 GCA_049281855.1 Anaerolineales bacterium | reverse complement strand
GGGCACAACTCCAGGAGGTTCCTTCTCCCTTCGGCCCCTCATCGATCTCCACTTCATGAACAGGAGGTAATCGCTTCAGAAAAGATCCGTAATTGGTCAGCTCAAAACCCCTTGTTGGAAACCCTTTGCCCAATGCAAAGGCCAGGGCCATCTCTCCGAATTTCTTGTGGTGCCCATAGGTCTCGCCATCTGTGGCGATGTGAATCAACTGAGGTCTTTCTTTTGACTCCTGATAGAACTGTGCAAATCGATTGCCGAAGATGGTGCCATCTTTTAAAAGATCCCCAAAGGCAACTTCTTTTGCGATGATCCCATTGTAAAAAAAGACGTCGATGAACTGGTCCAGGAGTTTTTTCCCGGATGCATCCTGAATAATACAACGGTAGGGTTGCGTCGTATCGATCCTGCCTTGAGAGACATCCGTCCACTTTTTGCCTCCAAAGGGCCTTACCCTCCATGCCTGAAAGGGACTCAGGATGAGATAGCGCATTCCATATTTGACCAATACCCGAAGGGTGGCGTAATTGACCGCCGTCTCAGGAAGCCAGAGGGCCTCGGGTTTACGATGAAACCGTCTTTCAAAATCGGCTATTCCCCAGAGAACCTCTGTTTCTTTATCCCTGTCATTGGCCAAAGGCATGATGATGTGGTTATAAACTTGCGCAATGGCATTCCCATGGCCAAATCGCCTCAAACCTTCCTGGTCTGCCTCAAGGATCCTCTGATAGACCGAAGGAAAATGCTTCTCCAGCCAGGGGAGGAGCGTGGGACCAAAATTGAAACTGATGGAAGAGTAATTATTGACGATCTCTAAGATCTTCCCTTTTTCATCAAGGATCCGGGCATGAGCATTGGGTCGATAGCATTCCAAAGCGATCCGTTCATTCCAGTCATGAAAGGGATGAGCGCTCTCCTCGGTTTCAATGAATTCAAACCAAGGGTTCTCCCGTGGAGGTTGATAGAAATGACCGTGAATCGCGATAAACGCATTTTTCATTCTTGAGATACTCCTCACGCCCATTATCTTACACAACACCCTCAAATTTCAAAGAAATTTTTGATTCGGTGCTTAAGCCGAAACTTGATCCTTCAGCCAATCCCAGCAAAACCAAGGATTCCTCCCTGAAGTTAACATCTGAGCATCTTAGTAAAATATGCTTGACCCATTCGGCTGCGCCAAGCCCCGTCTTTAAAGACGGGGGTGAGAAAGCGCGGCTCAGGGTCAACCCTGAGCCCCTCGGCTGTTCTCGGGGCCTTGAGCTTGTCGAAAGGCAAGCCCTGGCCTTCAGGCGGGGGAGTCGAAGGGTTGACTTTAATTAATCATCAGCAGCGTCTTTCTTCCTTGACCTATAGCCCCTTTTCTCGTACAATTAATTTATTCCATGATTTCTCAGTTAACTCATTCCAATACGAGTTGTTTCACTAATGGCCATGATGTCACGTGCTAAAATTATCGGGACAGGCTCCTTTGTGCCACAGCGCATCCTATCCAACAATGAACTGGAAATCATCGTCGATACCAGTGACAAATGGATCACCCGCCGAACTGGAATCAAGGAGCGGCGCATCTCCTCAAAAGGCAGAAGAGAAACCACCACGGATCTGGCGGCCCAGGCCTCTTCCAAGGCGATGGAAATGGCAGGCATTTCAGCCGCCGATCTGGATATGATCATCGTGGGGACCGTAACACCAGATCGGCAGTTTCCCTCCACCGGTTGCATGGTACAGAAGGCCATCGGATCATCGCACGCTGCCGCCTTTGACATATCTGCCGGTTGCTCTGGTTTCCTC
>JBAPSY010000162.1:0-13949 GCA_049281855.1 Anaerolineales bacterium | reverse complement strand
CAATGCCAAACTCTTGACTGGCATTCAATAGTGCATCCCACACGAGTGTGGCACGATCGGTTGGGATGTATAACTCCCATCCCAGCTCGCCGACGTAGCTAACCCGCTGAGCCCAAATATCGACCCCGTTGATTTGGATCACCTTGGCGCGCAGATATGGCATGGCATGGTTGGAGACATCATCGCGGGTGAGCTTTTGGAGCACTTCACGCGCCTTCGGTCCCCACAACGCCAGGCAAGCCCAATCCTGGGTGATATCGCGGATCGTGATCAGACCGTCCTCTTCATGTAAATGCATCCTGAGCCAGGCGAGGTCGTTCCCAATGAAGGCCGAGCCTGTGACGACCATGAAACGATCCTCAGCGAGTCGTGAAATGGTCAAATCGGCTTCCACACCACCACGTACGTTCAGGAACTGGGTGTAGGTCGCCGTGCCCACAGGCTGATCGATATCACTATCAGAAACGCGCTGTAATAAAGGCAGGGCGCCTCGACCACTCACCTCGATCTTTCCGAAGGAGGTGAGGTCAAACAGGGTTACATTTTCACGCGTAGCCTGGTGTTCCTTTCCAACGCGTTCGAAATAAGGTGGGCGATTCCAGCCCCACTTGCGTTGGTCAGCACCCATCCTGCGCCAGGGTTTATCGGGCTCGAAGTAGTTAACCCTCTCCCAGCCGAATTTCTCTCCAAAGACCGCCCCCATTTCCTGCAGTCGGTAGTGAACTGGGCTGAGGCGATGAGGACGTGCCCACTCATTCTCGTCGTTGGGGAAGCGTAAGCGATAATAATATTTGACGCATTCACGGGTTCGTTCGGCGGCATATTCCGGGTTGGAATAATAATTTCCAAAGCGGGTGGCGCGGTAAGCATATACATCGAGGGGTGGCTCGCCCCCCACAATCCACTCCGCCATGAGCTTACCAATGCCCCCTGCTCCCCCATAGCCATTAAGCGACATTCCGGCTGCAATCCATATACCACGCGCACCAGCCATCGGTCCGAGCATCGGTTGGCAATCTGGGGTGTAGGCACCTGGATGACAGACCAGGGTGATGATTCCCGCCTGATCGAGGAACGGGATACGGCGAATGGCGCCTTCCAGCAATTGTTCGAAACGACCATAGTCCCCTGGCAAGGTAGTCCCGCCGTGTTCCCAGGGTACGCCATCGATCCAGCGTGCCAACGGGTCCGGCTCATAGCCACCGATCACCAGTCCACCTGCCTCTTGACGCATGTAAACCAGGTTGTCTGGGTCACGCAGGCAGGGAGTGGAGGGAAGAAACTCATGTCCGCTGACAGCCTTCAGGGCAATGTGTTGGTGGTCCACCGGTGTGGTCGGTATGTGCAACCCAGCCATCGCCGCCACCTGGGGTGCCCACATCCCAGCTGCATTGACTACAATTTCAGTGCGGATGGGACCTTGATCGGTTAGTACACGCCGGATTTCACCTTTGGGAGAGAGCTCAAACCCTGTCACGCGTACGCACGTTTTCACTTCCACGCCCATCTCTTTGGATAAGCGCACCATCGTGGTTGTGGTGGTATATGGATCCAGCTGCCCGTCGTGGGGCAGGTAAATTGCACCAAACAGGTTTCCCTTGCTCAGCTGGGGCATGATGCGCAGAGCTTCCTCCGGCGAGATGATATCCACATCCATGCCAATGGCCTTCGCGCGGCTCACGCTACGACGCAGTTCCTTGAGCTGATCCTCCGTGGAAGCCACACGCAAGCTGCCAACGTGATCAAAGAGACGTAACCCGCTGTAAAGCTCGATGCTGTACTTGCGGAACTGCATCAAGGTTTGCGATGTGGCAAACTGCGTCACCAACCCGGCTGCGTGAGAAGATTCCCCGCTCGCAATCTCGCCTTTTTCACATAGGACCAGGTCTGTCCAACCCAGCTTTGCCAGATGATAAGCAATGTTCGCCCCGACGATTCCCCCACCAATGATGACAACGCGAGCCTGATCTTTCATCGTCCCATTCCACCTTTCAGTAAATTAAGTTTGGACACTTTGCAACCACACGGGAAATTCTGGCGAATCCATCTTCTTGACAGCTCTACCCCAGCGTTCAACCGCCCATCCCCAGAAATCATAATTGATTTTCGATATATTCGCCTGGATCGTTGCCCATAGCGCCCAACCCACATTCCGGACCGCAATCACGCGATCTTCATCTTCCATGACCTTATGATAGAAGCCCAGGGTACCCAGACGGGTGATGAAGTTCTCCAGATCATTCTGCGTGGTTATCTTTTCGACCCTGCCTTGTAAGGTAGCGCGATAGTGGTCATTGTTCTCTTTGATGATTGGGATAAGCAGCTTACCAGTTATATCACCTCCCATTACCAAGATATCCACATCATAGAATTTCCCCGCATTGATAAATTTCCGGTATGTGCGTTCCGATCCGTGTAGGTCGGTCGCAAAATACAATCTGGTTGCCTTCTTACGTTCCTTCTTGGAAAATAATGGCATGCTTACCTCCACATTTATTACTTAACGTATTTCACCAATGCATATTTACACCTTGACATGATTTGTAGAAGCAACGAGGATTTCTACCGAATGAGAGGCCAGTGACTCGAGCGTCAATGGATCGATTTGGGCATCCGTAATTAGTTTGTCGATCTCATCGATGATGGCGATTTGAAAATTGGAGACGACTCCCCACTTGGTGTGATCGGCAACAATAAAAATCTCTCCTTTAGTGCGTTCTATCATCAGCTTGATGACCTCCGCTTCGGCATTCGAAGGCACCGTACAACCATGGATCAGACTGATCCCATCCACACCGAGAATGGTTTTATCAGCATACACCTGCCGCAGGTTATCGATGGCAAAGCGCCCTGCCACCGAGTTAGAATGAGGCTGAAATTCTCCTCCGATTAGGTAAGGATAAATACCTGAATTTCCAATCTCAATCACAGCCATAAGATTGTTGGTGAAAACGGTGATACCAGCTTCACCACGGATATGGCGGATCACTTGCGCAGTAGTCGTCCCGCTGTTGATAAATACAACCTCCCCGTCAGAGATAAGTGAAGCCGCCAACTCACCAATCATTCGTTTTTCTTCTGGATTGGTAGAAGCCCTCTGTATATATTCTGGCTCAAGGATCATCCTCTGGCTTAAGATCGCACCCCCGTGGGTTCGTTCCAGAATCCCGTCATGTTCTAACCATTCCAAATCTCTTCGCACGGTAGCTTCAGAGGTATCCAGCATTTTAACCAATTCGTCCATCCGGACGATTTTATGGATTGCTAGATATTCCTGGATTCGCTCTCGCCGCTGAGCTGGAATAAGAGATTTGCTCATTAATTTTTAATAATTCATATCTGACAGCTGGTGAAAGAAAATGAATTTTTTCTCGTCAGATTATAAAAGAATCTGATGAAATTTGCAAGATTTTGCTTATTTATTTAATAATTATTGGTATAATTTCCCAAAGTGCACCAGTTAATCACATTTGGTTGAACAAATGCTGATCATTGAAACATTAACACAGGAGCAGGGTATGTTAAGCAGTTCAATCGGGATGGGCGGGCAAGATCGTGCGGAGCGCGAAAAGTTCGAAAATGAGTTAAAGCGGATCCTGAAAGCCAGCAGTGATGCTGGCATTATCTTGCGTGTCATCGGGTCATTGGCTTTTCAATTACACTGCCCAAACTTCGGATATCTCCAGGCTGCCATGGGTCGCGCTTATACCGATATCGATTTTGCTGCATATCACAAACAGACCAAGGAAATTCAAGTATTGATGGCTGGCTTGGGCTATCATGAAAACCGTGAAGTCTTTATTGTTTCAGAAGGTGATCGCGCCATATTTGATAGACCGGAAATCGGTATTCACATCGACGTATTCTATGAAAAGCTCGCTTTCAGCCATGTGATTTACTGGAATCATCGATTGGAAGTCGACAATCCAAGTATTCCTCTGGCAGAGATGCTGCTTGAAAAAATGCAAATTGTGCAGATCAACGAAAAAGATGTCATTGACACAATCATGTTGCTGCTCGAACATCCCCTTGGTGATAAAGACCATGAAACTATAAATATCAAGCACATCGCCGGGCTTTGTAGCACCGATTGGGGGCTTTGGCGCACGACCACCATGAATCTGGACAAGGTACGCCAGCTTGCCCATGGATACACACAGCTCACGGACGAACAGCAAGAAACCATCGATTCCCAGGTAAAAACGGCGCTGGCACGAATCGAGCATGAACCCAAATCTCTTGCTTGGCGATTACGCGCAAGAGTCGGTGACCGTGTGAAATGGTATAGAGATGTGGATGAAGTTCAATAATAGGAGTGGGTTATGAAAAAACTTGTCAGCGATTTGATGCATCCAGGATTGCTTACCTGCAATTCAGACGCCACATTGGGTCAGGTGGCATCATTGCTCACCCAATACCATGTACATGCCCTGGTCGTTGTTGATTACGAAAATCATCCTCAAGGCATTATCTCCGATTATGACCTGTTGGCGGGCGAATGGCTCTCAGCAGACCCCAAAAGTCTGACCACAATGCGGCAACTTACAGCTGGTGAACTCATGTCTACTCCGGTTGAAAGTGTCGAAGCGGATTTCCCCGTGAAAGTTGCCGCCAAGACATTGATCGAAAAAGATATCAATCGCCTCCTGGTCACTAAAAAAGGGTTACCCGTGGGAGTCATCTCAACCTCCGATTTTGTTTCCAGTATCGCTCGGGAGGAAAAGCCTCTACGCAAGACTGTTGCCGATGTGATGTCGGATGCCATTCTGGTCTGCCGTGACAAAACTCCAATCACCTCAGCGGCGCGCACCATGACCCAAGCTGGTTGGCGCTCGGTACTCGTGGTGGATGATAAAGGCAAGCCGGAGGGTGTGGTCAGTGGGAAAGACTTGTTGCCGTATGTGGTAAACGGCGTTGATGAAAAACTGACCGTGCGAGATATCATGCACCCTGCTCTGACGATAGATATTCATGACCACCTTCGTGATGCTGCAGACTTGATGATCCAAAAACACCACCACCGACTGGTGGTGATTGATCGGGATGACCCGCAAGCCTTCCCGCTGGGCATCATATCATCCTTTGATATTGTGGCTGAGATGGCCAAACCCGATTCGATCTGGCAGAAATAGAACTCCTCTAAGTTATTCGCTCGGCTATCGGGACTATGAATGCGTGACACTATTTTATTATTTGGAGAATGTTGACCATGGCTCTTTCCTTGGCGGAGGCCATTGCGCGAGTACCTCATTGGGCAAGTGCCAGTGACTTGAAAGCCACTCCTCTAAGAGGTGGGATCACCAACAATAATTTTCGGATTGATGTAGGCGGAGGGTCTTTTGTCCTACGGATCGTTGGGGCGGATACAGATCTCTTGGGGATCAATCGAGATTATGAGTATGCGGCGAACCTGGCAGCCGGAAAGTCGGGTATCGCCCCCGAAGTATATTACTTTATCCAACCCGAAGGTTACCTTGTTACACGCTTCATCAACGGGCGACCAATCCCACCTGAGGAGATACGACAGCCTGAAAACATCCGCCGGGTGATGGATAACGTCCGGAAGATCCACGCCATGCAGGATATCCCTGGGAGCTTTAATTCATTTCGGGTCGTCCGGGATTATACAGAAATTGCCCGCCGCCACCAAGTCGCATTCCCGAAAAATTATGATTGGCTGATCGAGAGCTTGCAGGAAGTTGAAAAAGTGCTGTCCGTTCATCCTTATAAGCCCTGTCCGTGCCACAATGATTTACTCAATGCCAATTTCCTCACCAATAGTCAACTTTATATCCTGGACTGGGAATATGCCGGCATGGGTGATGCCTTTTTCGATCTGGCCAATTTTTCCGACCATCATAATTTGTCGGATGAGCAGGACGGCTGGATGTTGAAGTGTTATTTTAATAAAGAAGTGCAACCCGACCATTGGGCTCACTTAAAGATCATGAAAATCATGTCCGATCTGCGTGAAGCCACCTGGGGCCTCGTCCAGATCGGCATATCGAAGCTCGATTTCGACTTCCGTGAATATGCCGATAAGTTCTTCGGCCGTGTTATGGAGAACATCCAAAATCCACAATGGAATGAATGGCTTAAGGAGGTAAGTAAAAATGTCTAATCTTCCCACTCATGCTCAGGTTGTTATCATCGGCGGAGGCGTTGGTGGGTGTAGCATTGCCTACCATTTAACGCTCATGGGTTGGAAAGACGTCGTTATCCTCGAACGCCATGAGCTGACTAGCGGCTCGACCTGGCACTCCGCAGGCTTGGTCGGACAGATGCGCTCAGACGCCAATCTTACCCGGATGATGCACTACAGCACTGATCTTTATCGCAAGCTAAAACAGGAAACTGAGCAAGATACTGGTTGGCGTGAAGTCGGTGGTCTTCGTCTGGCTTCCTCCGCTGAACGGACGGAGGACCTCAAACGGATGGTGGGTATGGCCCAATCCTTTGGTGTGCCAATGGACCTAATTTCGCCCAAGGAAGCTTTTGATCTTTTTCCAATTATGAGCTTGGAAGGAGTCACCGGTGCTGCTTATACTCCGAATGATGGAGTGATTGACCCGACCGGGTTGACCAATGCCCTTGCCAAAGGAGCCAAACTGCGAGGCGCCCGCATCTTCACGGATACGAATGTGGAGAAGATCAACATGAAGAACGGTCGCATCCACGATGTGGTGACTGACCAAGGTACAATTGAAACTGAGGTTGTCGTGAACGCTGCCGGGCAGTGGGGCGGTGAGATCGGCAAGATGGTCGGGCTCAGCCTGCCGGTCGTGCCAATGGCTCATCTATACATCATCACCCGGCCGATTAAAGGTGTCGGGCACGACTTCCCTACCTTGCGCGATCCCGACTTATTGGTTTACTGGCGCGAGGAGGTCGGTGGCTTAGTTACGGGCGGTTACGAGCGCAACCCGGCGCCGTTCGGCTTGAATGGTATCCCACGCGATTTTAAGTACAAACTCCTGCCTCCCGACTGGGATCGCTTTACCCCGCTGATGGAGAATTCTATTAAGCGCGTGCCAGTGGTAGAAACGGCTGAGGTAATCCAGCTCCTGAATGGACCGGAAGGCTTCACTCCAGATGGTGAGTTCCTGCTGGGTCCCACCTCAGTGAAAGGATTTTGGGTGGCTTGCGCCTTCTGCGCACATGGCTTAGCCGGTGCCGGTGGGGTTGGGAAGACGATGGCAGAATGGATCATCGACGGGCATCCGGAGTGGGATGTCTGGCGATTGGACGTACGTCGATTCGGTTCGAACTACAACAGCCAGGATTATACGGTCGCTCGTACCATCGAAACCTATACCCAGTACTACGATATCCATTACCCCGGCGAGGAGCGCCTTTCTCGCCGCGGCCTGCGCCTCTCACCCACCTATTACCGCCTGCAGGCACTGGGTTGTCACTTTGGGGAGAAGACGGGTTGGGAGCGCCCCAATTGGTTCAAGCCTTATGAAGAAAAGGCACGCCACAGTCATGAACCGAAAGGCTGGTCCCACCACAATTGGTCACGCGCCATTGGCTATGAACACTTGATGACTCGTGAGAACGCTGGTCTGTTCGACGAAACCTCATTTAATAAATTCGAAGTTCGTGGGCCAGGTGCACTGTCCTTCCTGAACCGTGTGTGTGCCAATGACATCGATCAGCCGGTCGGGACAATCATTTACACCCAGTGCCTGAACAAACGCGGTGGCATTGAGTGTGACTTCACTGTCACCCGCCTGGCAGAAGATCGTTTCTTCATCGTTACCGGCACCGCCTTTGGACAACATGACCTATCCTGGTTGTCCCTGAACATGCCGGATGACGGGACAGTGGCTATCGAGGACATAAGCTCTTCTTACGCTTGCCTGGGTCTATGGGGACCTAAAGCGCGCAAGATCCTCGAAAAAGTTACGAAAGCCGATATATCCAATGCGGCTTTTCCTTATATGACAGCCCAATGGATCATGCTTGGTGATGTGCCCACCCTGGCTTCGCGCGTAACCTACGTGGGAGAACTGGGATGGGAGTTTTACTGCCCAATGGAATATGGCCTCCGCCTATGGGATACCCTGTGGGAATCCGGGCAACCTGAAGGAATGGTTGCCGCTGGATACAAGTCCATTGACTCCCTGCGTCTTGAAAAGGGATACCGCTACTGGAGCAGTGAAATTAGCCCTGACTATACCCCCCTAGAAGCGGATCTGGGCTTCGCCGTCAAGCTGAATAAGGCAGATTTCATCGGAAAAGAGGCTCTGTTAAGACAGAAAGAATCTGGTATAAAGCAGAAGCTCTGCTGCCTGACGCTCACCGACAGCCGCACGATCGCCTTAGGCAAGGAACCCATTCGCACAAAAGACGGCAAGATAATCGGTTGGGTGGCCTCAGGCGGATATGGCTACTCTATAGGAAAAAGCATTATTTACGCCTACCTCCCAATCGAGTACGCTAATGCAGGCACAGAATATGAGGTAGAATTCTTTAGCGAACATGTCGGCGCGGTGGTCGCACAGTCACCATTATGGGATCCAAAAGGTGAACGGATAAGAGCATAAATGACCCTATAGCTGTATAATCGCTTCAGGTCCGTAGAAACTGAATTCTATTCACTACTTTTACATGCACCAAGTATCAATTTATATCCATAATTTATAGGAGGTGAACCATATGTCAATCGTAAATGCAAAAGAAATCATGGTTGTGGCAGCCAAAGGCAAATACGCCGTGGGTGCCTTTAATATTACTGATCTTGTTCAAATGGAGGCAGTGGTCGATGCAGCAATCGCCAAGAAGTCTCCGGTAATCATTCAAACTTCAGTAAAGCCATCCAAGTTCCTGGGCGTCGATGTGCTGGTGGCAATATATAAGGCTATTGCCTTCTCGGCACCCATCCCGATCTGTCTACACCTGGATCATTGTACTGAGATCGAACACTGCAAGAAGTGCGCTGATGCAGGTTACACGAATATCATGATTGACGCCTCCAAGCAGTCTTTTGAGGAGAATATCCGTCAAACAAAAGAAATTGTCGATTACTGTCACAAGGTCGGCAAAATCTCGGTCGAAGGCGAGTTGGGAACCGTCAGCGGGGTGGAGGATCAGCTCAAGGTCGCCGAGGATGAAACTCAGCTGGCCAATCCCATTCAGGCCGTTCAGTTCGTTGAGCGTACCGGACTGGATATCTTCGCTCCCGCCATCGGCACCGCCCATGGGGTTTACAAAACCAAGAATCCCAAGGTAGACTTCGAACGCCTGGGTAAGATTAATGAATTGCTTAATGGCAAGACGATTAAAACTCCGTTGGTGGTCCATGGTGGAACTGGATTGCCAGAAGACTACATTAAGAAGTTGATCGAGATGGGTGGAGCGAAATTCAACGTGTCCACCGAACTGAAGCGCACCATGATCGACGCTGAATTCGAGTACATCGCTGCCCATCGGGAGGAATACGATCCAGGGAAAGTCGATGAAGCAGTCAGGAAAGCAATCCATGAGGCCGTTGGTCACTGGATCGACATGCTTGGGAGCGCAGGCAAGGCATAAGTCCGAAAATGAAAAGGAGGAAAGAGTGAGGAGCAATAATCAGCCCCTCACTCTTCGCTTGCTTCATCATCCCTTATAGAGGAGTAAATTATGAAGAAGGTAGAAGAATATTTCGTACCCTGGGTGAAAGGCATTCCGATGTACGTCTCCGGACACATCGAGTTAGCCTGGAGAAAGCCAGAACTCCATCGCATGATGTCCAACGAAAACCCCAATCCACCTTCCCAGAAAGTATTGGATGCGATCATCAAATATGGCAAGATGGCTAATCGTTACCCCGACCAGGGATTGGTGGTCCGCAGCAAGATCGCCGAAATTAATAAGCTGGGTGGCCCAGAAAACGTGATGATTGGCAACGGCTCCAGCGAGGTCTACGATAACATCTTCCGCTGCTTCCTTACAACTGGTCAGGAAGTCATTCAGCAAACCCCTTGTTTTGGCATTTACAAGCTGCGTGGGACCATCCTGGGTGGCAAAATGGTATCTGTACCCATGATTTACAAGGATAAGTACTTGTATTACGATGTACCAGGAATCCTCAAGGCAATCACCGACAAAACCAAAATCATCGTTGTTGCCAACCCAAACAATCCAACCGGTAATTTCTTGGGTGAGAAGGATTTCGTGCGTATCGCTGAGACAGGTATCCCATTCATTGTAGATGAGGCTTATGTCGAGTACGCTGGTTTGAAGCTATCTCAAGTTGAGCTGACCAAGAAATACAAAAACGTGATCGTCACGCGCACACTTTCCAAGGCGTATGGCCTGGCTGGTTTGCGCTTCGGTTATGCAATAGGTGACAAAGATGTTATTGGGCAAATCTCAGCTGCCCTTTTGCCGTGGAACGTGGGTACAATCCCCATGTGGACGGCGCTGGCAGCATTTGAAGATACCGAAGCCCTTGAATACCGGGTGAAATACAATAACAGCGAGGTGGATTACATCACTGAAACACTCAGCGAAGTTCCCAACCTGGTGGTATTCCCCTCCAAAGCCAACTATATCTTATTCGATTGCGGCGCAACAGGCAAGAAGGGTAAGGATGTTGTAGCTTATGCTGAACAAAAAGGTCTTATCTTCCGCCCGGAAACCGAAAAATACGGCAGCGATGGCTGGTTCCGCATCACCATCGGCACGCAAGAAGAGAACCGGATGGCTGTCAATGTGGTGCGTGAATTTTTGACCAGTTGATAATTTGATTCAATTCTATGGGTCAGGATGACCTGGGGAATTAATACCTATTATGGAGGCTAATCATGGGAAAAATTAAAGCAGTATTCTTCGACCAGGATGGTGTGATCATCGATACCGAGCGAGATGGTCATCGCGTTTCCTTCAATATGACCTTCAAAGAATTCGGGTTCACTGACGAATGGAGCGTGGATTACTACCACGAGCTGTTACAGATTTCCGGTGGTAAGGAACGTATGAAGCATCACCTGCAGACCCGGGGTTTTAGCAAGCCTGTGCCACCTGAACAGGTGGATGAGTTAATCAAGGATATGCATAAGCGCAAGACCGCAATCTTCGTTGAGCTGATCGAGACTGGCAAACTACCACTGCGCCCAGGCATTCACCGCTTCATGAAAGAAGCCATGGAAGCGGGTTTAAAGGTCGGGGTATGCACTACCTCCAACGAGCAAGCTGCCAAAGCGATCACTGGAAAAATCCTATCCGATATCAAGTTCGATATCGTGCTGGCTGGGGACGTGGTAAGTAAGAAAAAACCCGACCCCGAGATCTACAACCTGGCTCTTAGCCAGACCGGCTTGAAACCAGATGAGGTCATCGTTGTCGAGGATTCAAGAAACGGCGTACTGGCTGGAAAAGCTGCTGGCACACATGTGATAGTGACCACCAATTACTACACCGAGAAGGAGGACGTCAGCAGCGGGGATATCATTGTAACTTGTTTGGGTGATACCGACGGCGAAAAAGGGCGTCTGACCAAAGGTGGTAAAAAACTGAAATTTGATGGCGTTCTCCATATAAATCAGGTGGTTGATAACTTCTCAAATTAATGCCGTTGTAGACGAAGGATAAAACTCATAGGACGCAAAGATAAATCTTTGCGTCCATCGTTCTCTTAATATTGGAAGAACGCGTATGCCCGACGAACTGCTCGATATCGTAAATGACTATGATGTAGTCATCACTCAGGAAATGAGATCCTTCGTACATCGGCGCGGCCTTCAGCATAGAGGTGTTCACGTTTTCCTGGTCACACCGGAGGGTAAGCTGCTTGTGCAGCAACGCGGCAGGCACCTGGAGACTTTCCCTCTGGCACTCGACTGTTCGGTTTCGGAGCATGTCAAAGCCGGCGAAAATTACCAGCAGGCAGCTAACCGTGGCCTGGTAGAAGAGATGGGCATCCGGGATGTCCATACACACCCGCTGGTCAAATTTAAAATGTGTTATGGCCCCAATGATTTCGAAATATGCGTGCTATACGAGGGTATTGTAGATCCAGCTCAAGTCCACTTCAATCCGCTCGAGGTGAATGGAATTGCTTACTACGATTTGGAAGAACTGGAAACGCTCATCCATAATGGTAGGACAGCTTTTAGCGGTTGGTTTGTGCAACTTTTAAATTGGTACCTGCGCAAGCCTTCAGAGTTGAAGATACTTAAGAACTATAAGCACGACCGTCTTATGTTACTTATGAGCGATGAAGGACAGTGAGTCCTTTCAAGAAACGGGGGAGTTGATTATGCTTGATGGATTACCAATCTGAACAACCAGTACAAACCAGCAGCCACTAGGGCAGAAGCCGGGATGGTCAGCAGCCAGGCGGTGCCAAGATCCTGCGCAACCTTCCAGCGGACTTTGTTTACACGTCCTGCCGCGCCCACTCCCATAATGGATGAGCTTACCACCTGCGTGGTGCTCACAGGACCTCCGAGCAGGGAAGCGCCCAAGATGACGATTGCAGAAGCCATTTGGGAAGCGAAGCCGTCCACCGGACGGATCTTATAGAACTTACCTCCCACAGTACGGATCAGTCGCATTCCGCCCAGACCAGTACCCAACGCCATTGCCCCGGCACAAATTAGAATGACCCAAACGGGAACCCTGAAGTCCTTCATATATCCTTCGATAATCAGAGCCAAGGTGATAATTCCCATGGTTTTTGAACCATCGTTGGCTCCGTGGCTGAGTGCCAGTGCAACCGCGCTGAACATTTGGCCGCGTTTGAAAAAACCATTGAGCCGCGGCGTGGCATTCCAGCTCAGTAACAGGATTAGCCTGAGGATGAGATAACCGAAAACGAAACCTACAATTGGAGAAATGAACAAAGCAATCAGGATTGTCTCAATGCCATGAAGTTGTATAGCCTGCCAACCCGCTCCCATGACAACTGAGCCAATGAGTCCACCGACTAATGCGTGCGAAGAACTACTTGGTAAACCCAAATACCAGGTCAGCAAGTTCCATAGAATAGCGCTGACCAACGCAGCCAAGATCACCCGGATGTTGATCGTATCGGCCACGACAAAGTCATTCCCGATTGTTTTTGCCACTGCTACACCAAAAATCAACGGTCCTGAAAACTCTGCCACAGCAGTTGTATTCAAGGCGGTTCGTGGGGAAAATGCCCGCGAGGAGATCATCGTGGCAACCACGTTGCTGGAATCGTGAATACCATTCAAGAAACTGGCCAGGAGAGCCAGTACAATTACTGCGATAATCGCGAGGGACATTGATCAGTTTTATACTATGCTGTCTTGACAACAATATCAGCAATTACATTGGCAGCTTCATCGCCCCGGTCGGCGACATTGCTCAAGTGGCGGTAAACCTCACGCAGCTTCATCATTTTGACCACATGCTTGATGTCCTCAGCACCTCTAAAAAGGTCGGCCAGGGCTTCGCGGTATACCCCCTCCACCCTGTTTTCAAGCGCCTTGGCACGCTGGGCATGGTCATTGGCAACTGCCGGATGTTCCTCCAAGCAATTGACAGCCATAAAAAGTTCATTAGCCGCATCTCTAAGCAGGGAGGCCATGTTCTGCATATAAGCCGTCGGCGCCACTTTCAATATTTCCAGCTCGCTCACCGTACTATAGCCATAATCCAGGACGTCGTCGATCGTCCGGGAAAGCGCAAAGATGTCCTCCCGGTCAAAAGGGGTCGCAAATGTTCTATTTAATTCGTCGATAAGGATTCGGCGGGCTTCATCGGCCTCTTTTTCTTTGGCATCCAGGAGCGCCGAGGCAGCCGGATCTTGGGAAGTCAAATATATTTTCAGGGCATCCAGGCCTTCCAATGTAAGTTGTGCCTGGTTGTGAATAAGATTAATAAATATATTCGGGCGTTTCTTAAAAATACGGTTCATGAGCAATATTCCTTTAGGCGACGGTTTTTCCATGTGAAATGTGGGCAGCCATCTAGGATTGACAAATTTCACCCGA
>JBAPSY010000161.1:0-2268 GCA_049281855.1 Anaerolineales bacterium | reverse complement strand
GAAAGGGGTGTTGGCTATTCTCCAGTCACCCCAGCTACCGTCAATCGAATCGATTCTAATAGCCCTGCTCAATGAAATCACCACCATCCCGGATAATTTTGTGCTCGTCCTTGACGACTATCACGCGATTGATGCCAAACCGGTTGACGAAGCATTCACCTTTCTACTCAAGCACTTGCCGCCACAGATGCACCTGGTCATCGCCACCCGGGAGGATCCCCATCTGCCCCTCGCTCGGTTGCGCGCCCGGGGTCAATTAACTGAGCTGCGCGCCACCGACTTGCGTTTTACCTCCTCCGAAGCTGGCGAGTTTATCAATCAGGTGATGGGCTTAACCCTCTCGACGGAAGAGATCGCCGCCCTGGAAATCCGCACCGAAGGTTGGATTGCAGGTCTGCAATTGGCCGCTCTCTCCATGCAAGGCCGGGAAGATATTACCAGTTTTATCCAGGCTTTCACCGGCAGCCACCGTTTTGTGCTGGACTATCTGGTCGAAGAAGTTCTTCAGCACCAGTCTGAACAAATCCGCAATTTCTTGCTGCAAACAGCAATTCTCGACAGGGTTTGTGCGCCTCTGTGCAATGCTATCACTGAGCGGGAAGATGGCAAAGAAATGCTGGATGGCTTAGAACGGAGTAACCTGTTCCTCATTCCTCTTGATGATAAGCGCCAATGGTATCGCTATCACCATCTTTTCGCCGATGTTCTGCAAACACATTTGATGGAGGCGCAGCCTGATCGGGTAGCTACCCTTCATTTGCGGGCGAGTGCGTGGTATGAACAGAACGGTCTGCGATCCGATGCCATCCGCCATGCGCTGGCCGCCGAGGACTTTGAGCGCGCTGCGGGATTGATCGAACTGGCCTGGTCAGCAATGAACCTCGGTTACCAATCCTCCACATGGCTTGGCTGGGTGAAGACGCTTCCGGAAGGGTTAGTCCACGCCAGGCCTGTGCTCACTGTTTGGTATGCCTATGCATTATCAGGTAGTGGTGAGATGGAAGCCTCAGAGGCCCGATTGAAGGACGCCGAACGGTGGCTGGACACGACGGCCGACATACACGAGCGACCAGAATCCCTGGCGGCGGGGATGGTCGTCGTAGACGAAAAGGAATTTCGCCGTCTACCGGGTATGATCGCCCTTCTCCGTGCCGCACATGCCCTGGCTCGGGGCGATATGACCGAGACCGCGAAAAACGCTCGACGGGTGCTCGACCTCGCACCCGAGGACGACCATCTGATGCTCGGTGGGGCAGCCTCGGAGCTGGGGCTCGCCGCATGGACGAGCGGGGATCTCGACGCCGCCCGCTGGATGACTGCCGATGGCATGGCGAATGTGCGGCTAGCCGGTTACATCTCTCCCGCTATCGGCGGCGCCATTGTCCTGGCGGATATACAGATTGCGCAAGGCTGTCTCCACGAGGCAATGACCACTTATGAGCGGGCATTGCAGTGGGCGACGGAGCCGGGCGCGCCAGTCCTGCGGGGAGCAGCAGATATGTACGTGGGCATGAGCGACCTTCACCGTGAGCATAACGATCTAAAAACCGCCCATCAGCACTTGCTCACAAGCCAGGCTCTGGGTGAGCTTGCTGGGTTACCGCAAAACCCGTATCGCTGGTGCGCGGCGATGGCGCGCATACGGGAGGCCGAAGGTGATCTGGATGGCGCGCTGGACCTGCTCGACCAGGCAGAGCGCCTGTACGATGGTCACTTTTCCCCGAATGTGCGTCCTATCGCGACGCGGAAGACACGGGTGTGGGTGGCCCTGGGTCGGTTGGATGAAGCCCTGGGCTGGGTGCATGAGCAGGGACTGTCCGTTGAAAACGAACTCAGCTACCTGCACGAGTTCGATCACATTACCCTGGCCAGGGTGCTCTTAGCCCTCTATTTGAGCGACCGTGCAAAGTGCTCAATTTCTGAGGTAGTGGGGCTACTGGAGCGTCTGCTGAAAGCCGCGGAGGAAGGTGGGAGAAAGGGAAGTGTGATCGAAATTATGGTATTGCAGGCTCTTGCTTATCACGCGCAAGGTGACCTTCCTGCTGGTCTTTTGCCTTTGCAGCATGCTCTTGCGTTGGCTGAGCCGGAGGGCTACGTCCGAATATTTGTGGACGAAGGCCTACCCATGGCGCAACTGCTTCGCGAAGCGGCCTCGCGCGGGATCATGCCAGACTATACAGGCAAGCTGCTGGCAGCAGTTGAAGCGGAGCAACAAAGGAGAGCGGGCGAATCTCCTAACCCCACCCCCCTCGCTTCGCAGCCCCTAAT
>JBAPSY010000160.1:0-2409 GCA_049281855.1 Anaerolineales bacterium | reverse complement strand
AGACAGGCGTGACCTTAGCATTTTCCAAATTGGCTTGCGTTTCATCGAGCGCCTATTGATAAATTCAATTCCGTGTCCAATTAACCTTTGCGTTTACCGATGAATCATCAAACTGTAAGGTGGCTAGATTAATCATAAGCACGATTTTTGATTTGTCAATAGTGTATTCAAAGGTCAAATCAAACCTCCCAGGTTTAACCTGTATTCTTTTCACTGCTGAGTGGACGTGTTGGATGACGAACGACACTACTGAATCAAATGATTAGGGGCGAAAGAGGACAATCTGGACAATTAGTAAGACATATGAAAGATAACAGTGATTTAAGGCTTATTTATGTTCCATCTTTGAAGGAAATTCTGTTTATAAAATCTATATATTGCACTATATACTGTACCTGCACCACAACTGCATCAGTGCAAAGCAAATCTGCCGATTTAGCAGATTTTACCCCTCATAAATATGTGATATCAGAACATAACCCCCGCATATAGGTGATCCGCGAATGACTTGAACCTTTGAAGTGCATCATATAGATTCGGGGTACAATACTGTTCGCATCACCGTGTGCCGGATTTTGATTATCAGGAGGATAAATGTTCCGCAAGAAAGCCGATGCAACTCCCACTGTACCTGCCCCAACACCTTCACCGGCTGCACTAGACCGGATTACGTCCGTGCTGAGCGACGGCATTAACTGGAAGGGCAACCTGGGCGGTAGTGGAGGCGTACGTATCGAAGGCACATTTGAGGGTGATATTGCCATGCGAGGGTTACTCGTGGTGGGTGAAACAGGTCGGGTGACCTGCCAATCCTTACGCGCCAACACGGTCATCATAGCTGGCGCAGTCAAGGGGGATGTCACCGCTGAACGGCTGGAAATACGCTCCACAGGGAAGGTGTGGGGGAATGTGGTTACAGTTACGTTTTCCACTGAGGAAGGGGCTTTCCTGCGTGGGCAGATCACTATGGAGGATAAGGTAGAGATCAGCCCAGGACCCATGGTGGAGGGCGTACCAGAAAGCGTGCCTCCCGAGACGCCATAGCCTGGTCTTGGATGGCAACCTGGTAGAGGCAAAAGAAGCAGCACCATAAAGATATGATCCCAATCAAAGATACCATCCACTCACGCACGTTCCCGCTGGTCACGTGGCTGTTGGTGATTGCCAACGTGCTGGTTTTCGTGCTGATTGAGCTGCCACTAGGTGAGGCCCAATTGAACCAATTGATCGGGACCTATGGGGTCACCCCCAGCTTGTGCGCTGCACCCATATTGAATGGTGTATCCGCGGCGTCCATCCCGGGGTTGGGCGTCCTGTTCCAGGGATGCGCCATTCCTCTTGTCACCTCCATGTTCCTGCATGGCGGCTGGGTGCACATCATCGGGAATATGTGGGTATTGATCATCTTCGGTGATAATGTCGAAGACCGCATGGGTTCAATCCGTTACCTGCTCTTTTACCTGATTTGCGGTGTGGCGAGTGGTCTTACCCAGGCATTTATTGCCCCTGGTTCTCAAGTACCTGCCATCGGCGCCAGTGGAGCGATTGCCGGGGTACTGGCAGCTTACATGGTGTTTTTCCCGAGGGCGCGTGTAGTCACCTTTATCCCATTGTTCATCCTGCCCTGGTTTGTTAATATCCCTGCTCTGATTTTTATCGCCATCTGGTTTCTACTGCAGTTCTTTAGTGGGGTGCTTGCCGTGGGAGGTGCAGCTTCTGGAGGTGTGGCGTATTGGGCGCATGTGGGAGGTTTCATCAGTGGCTTGCTACTGGTGTGGTTATTCGCGGGCAGGTCAAATAATCGACCCAAATCATATCCGGATGAATATTATCCCTGGTAGGAACGTCGTGTCACGATTTATGGCTGGGGTTCGAATCCTTTAGGGTCCATAGGAGTTAGGTAATGTCGATCATATTCGATTTGTTCATCATATTCTTCATTCTGGCTTTGCTTCAGCCCGTTGTGCGGCAAAAAATGCTCGAGGCTGCCAGGGTGCGCCTGCTGCGAGCCATCGAGGCAAAACGCGGCACGCGGGTAATTGCCATGATCCACCGCGAAGAGACGCTGGCGATACTGGGTTTCCCGCTATCGCGCTATATCGACATCCACGATTCAGAAGAAGTACTGCGGGCGATCAAGCTAACCGACCCAAATCTGCCGATCGACTTGATCTTACATACCCCCGGCGGATTGGTGCTCGCCACGGAACAAATCGCCATGGCATTGTGCCGCCATCCGGGCAAAGTGACCGTGTTCGTGCCGCATTATGCCATGTCGGGTGGGACACTGCTGGCTTTAGCTGCCGATGAAATCGTGATGGATGAAAACGCGGTGCTTGGACCCGTGGACCCGCAGCTTGGTCAATGGCCTGCTAATTCCATCCTGAAGGCGGTGGAACAAAAGCAAGC
>JBAPSY010000159.1:0-13565 GCA_049281855.1 Anaerolineales bacterium | reverse complement strand
CAGCTTCGATCCCCGCAGACTGATAGTTGTATCTTGTGGGATAACTAAACTGAGCTTGCGGGACCTGGTAGATGATCAACTGTACTATAGTCTTATTTGGAAGAAATCACATATTTCATCATTTTTTCCGCCTTTTGCTTTCATGAGCAAGGTATTTACCCAGGTCATAGTTTCGGGAAATTCGATTCGGCCTTATGATGAGAGGTGGTTTGTGCCTATCATGGAACAGGCCTGATAAGCACGTCGTGCAATTGCTATTCGTAATAAAGGCACCCTCCCAAAATGTTTATCCTTGGGATAAAATGCTTTCTTACCGCCTCAACCAACAAGGATGTAGTTGCCGAGATTACAATCTTGATGGTTGATCAACCTCCCCAACGATATTTCCGTTGGTTTAGACTCTAAATTGTGAATAACCTCAGCATAAATTAATCGGTATAGAAATCAATTCTTGGAAAAAGAGATGCACACTGAATCAATTGCACAATGGCAACATACCCATATCTTCGGGCAGGACAAGATCCGCTCAGGAGAGCGCCGAACATTAGCAGTCATCATCATTACAACTTTGATGATGGTGGTTGAAATCGTGACTGGTCTGGCATACGGATCGATGGCTTTGTTTGCTGATGGCATCCATATGGGTTCGCATATGGTCGGGCTGGGGATCAGCTTCCTGGCATATATCTATGCCCGCAAGCACGCTCATGACCAGGAATTCAGCTTTGGTACAGGTAAGGTGAACGCACTGGCGGGCTATTCGAGTGCCATCTTCCTCGTCATTATTGCCCTGTTCATGGGGTATGAAAGTATCAATCGGTTTATCCATCCGGTAACCATTGAATATAATCAGGCGATCCTGGTGGCGGTGATTGGTTTGGTAGTCAACAGCGCCAGCATGTTCATATTGGGAGAAAAAGGGCACACTCACGCGCCTGGGGATGAACATGATCACGCTCGTGAACACGAAGATCACATGGTTGAGCACGATCCCAACCTTGAGCTTGCAGATCACGACCATGAGTATGATCACGACCATGATATTGGCGTCCATACGCATGCAAAAGGCGCAGACCATAACCTGAAGGCAGCCTATCTGCATGTGCTGACGGATGCGCTGACTTCAGTTTTAGCGATTGTTGCCTTGCTTGGCGCCAAGTACTTTAAACTGAACTGGATGGACCCATTCATGGGTGTGGTTGGTGCAATTCTGGTGATCAAATGGTCATTCGGTCTGATCCAGGGAACGACTAAAGTTTTACTTGACCACCAGATCCCGTCTGAGATCCAGAAGCGGATCATCGGGATATTGGAAAGTTATAAAGATACCAAGGTTAGTGATCTACACATTTGGTCCATTGGTCCTGGGATCTATTCTTCAGAGATCGGAATTGTGACGAAATACCCCGAATCACCCAACAAATACAAGACGCTTATCCCAGACGACACTGGTGTGGTGCATACGACCGTTGAAGTACACCTCTATCCTGATTAATTCGGGATTATCCTGAACCCTCCGGGATTTTAAAAAACCTCGGCAATGATATGTGGTAGGTAAGTTTCTGCGATTAAGATGTAAGTTAAAACTCCCCTCATTTCGGGGAATTTATTTATCTTTCTACATGCGTTGATAGATGATGTCATCAGATAGCTTCGTCTTCCCGTTGACCTCGCCCCTATGATTGATTTACCTTTATCTTGAATAGAGCCTCCAGATATTTGAATGACATATCTGATGAATGATAGGCAACTTCCATGTTAGATGTGAGAAGACGATAAGTTATGATTGGAATTGGGGCGAAATAAGATATAATTTATCCAGAATACTGGAGGTGATTATTTATGGATAATGAGATGAATCGTTCTTATGAAATCGCCACAATCGCTGGCGGTTGTTTTTGGTGCCTTGAAGCAGTGTATGATGAGTTGAAGGGGGTGGTGGATGTGGTCTCCGGATATTCAGGTGGGCGCGTGGAAAGCCCTTCCTATGAAGCAGTGTGTACGGGCGAAACCGGTCACGCCGAGACCGTCCAAGTGACCTTCGACCCACAGCTGGTGAGTTTCCGCGAATTGCTGGAGGTGTTTTTCACTATCCATGACCCAACCACCCTGAATCGTCAGGGGGCGGATGTAGGTACGCAATATCGTTCAGCCATCTTTTACCACAACCCTGAACAGAAAGTGACTGCTGAACAGGTAATCCATGAGCTGGAGAGTGAAAAAATCTGGGGAAAGCCCATCGTGACGGAGCTCGCGCCTTTCAGTGTCTTCTACCCGGCTGAAGCTTACCACCAGGAGTATTTCAAGCGCAACCCATATCAGGGTTACTGCATAGCGATCATAGCTCCCAAGGTAGCGAAGTTCCGCCATAAGTATATGGAAAAATTAAAGAAATAGCTGTCGGATTGCCATTTGAACCGGGTTGGTGATAGACTTGGCATGCCGGGGAGGCAATGACAAGAAGATCACCATGACTTCATCACGCATCAATACAGATAATTTGCCAATCGATCTGGGGGATGGATTGATTTTGCGATGTTCGAGGGTGGAGGATACTGAAACCCTGGCAGAATTCAACGCCAGGATCCATTCAGATGCGGGCCCTGACAAACCAGATGAAAGGGTTTGGGGGTGGACGTATGACCTGTGTGCGAAACCTCACCCGACATTTAATCCGAGCGACTTCACTATTGTAGAAGAAGCTGCGACGGGGAAAATTGTCTCCTCAATGAATCTGATCTCCCAAACCTGGACCTATGCGGGGATTCCTTTCAAGGTGGGTCGCCCTGAGCTGGTGGGGACGCTACCCGAATACCGTAATCGCGGATTGGTAAGAAACCAATTTGATGTCATTCACAGGTGGAGTGCAGAGCGGGGTGAAAAGCTCCAGGCAATCACCGGCATTCCCTATTATTACCGGCTTTTTGGCTATGAGATGGCCATGAATCTGGGTGGTGGGCGAGCCGGATACCCGACCCATATTCCCAAGCTAAAGGAGGGTGAAGCGGAACCGTACCACATCCGACCAGCAACTGAGGCTGATATCCCGTTCATCTCCCAGCTGTATGCCTTGGGATGCAAGCGTTCGTTGGTGGCTTGTGAATGGGATGACTCCTTGTGGTGCTACGAGCTGACCGGTAAAAGTAAAAAAAATGTCAACCGGGTGGAAATGCGAGTGATCGAGGATCTAAATGGGAAATCATGTGGTTTTTTCATCCACCCGGAATTTACCTGGGGAGATATGATGCCCCTTCAATGGTATGAAATCCTTCCCGATTTTCCCTGGATTGAAGTGACGCCCTCTGTGACCCGTTATTTGGGAAACGTTTATGAGCACTATCAACCAGAGCATGCTGAGAAAAAGCCATTTGGAGCCTTTGGCTTCTGGTTGGGGGAGGATCACCCGGTATATCACGTCATCCCAGACAGTCTGCCTCATGTTCGCAAACCGTATGCCTGGTACCTGCGCCTGACGGATGTGCCGGATTTCCTACGCCTGATCACACCAGTTTTGGAGAAGCGATTGGCAGAATCATACCTGGCCGGATACACGGGAGAGGTAAAAACCACGTTTTACCAGGATGGTTTGCACCTGGTTTTGGAAAAAGGCAGGATGATGACCATCGAAGCCTGGAAACCAACGCCCGTAGGGAATTCAGGTAATGCCGCTTTTCCACCCCATACCTTCTTGCAGCTCCTGTTTGGATACCGCAACATGGAAATGTTGAAAGCAAGTTTCGCGGACTGCTGGACAGATCGGGATGAAATTCACATCTTATTGAATGCCTTGTTCCCCAGACAACCCTCCAATGTGTGGCCGGTGTCATGACCACTCTGGGTGTGCTTGCTGATACTCACGTACCCGACCGGGTGCCAGAGCTAAACCCGCGTGTTTTTCAGGTTTTCCATGATGCTGGTGTGGCTGCAATCCTGCATGCTGGGGATGTTTCGGTTTCGCGCGTACTCGATGAGCTAGAACAAGTTGCCCCGGTCTATACAGTGCGGGGAAACCGGGATATTTTTTATCTCAGGAATCTACCCATGTGCCTCCAGCTGAATTTTGACGGGATTTCAGTTGGTATGGCTCATGGACACGGGACGTTCAGCCGGTATATGATCGATAAGATACAACAGGCGGTCTATGGGAGGTATGTCGAAAGGTACATTAAGCGGATGCTGCAGACCTTTCCAGAGGTGGAGGTGATCGTATTCGGGCATTTGCACGTCCCGTGTAATTTGCATTTGGAAGGTAAATTGCTCTTTAATCCTGGGTCAACAAGTTACCCCTGGCCAAGGGGAGACCCAGCTACATTTGGTTTGTTGCATCTGGAGCGTGGCAAAGAACCGGAGGGTGAAATTATCGAGATCAATTGATAAAAAAAACCGGCAGGGATGTTAGCCTATACCTGCCGGTGTGTATTTTGGATCGCTTTACTTTTCGTATACAGGGGTGAGCCAACGCAGGTATTTAGGCGCACGACCACGCAGGATGTCTGAAAAGAGGTAGTACAAACGGGAGCCGATTGGACCCATCTTACCATCCCCGATGAGCCGGTGGTCGACGCGTGTTACAGCCGTAATTTGAGCAGCTGTTCCGGTGAGGAAAAGCTCTTCGCACAGGTAGACCTCAGTACGATCGACCGGGCGCTCCAAAACAGTAAGGTTTAACTCTTCCCGAGCCAGCTCAATCACACTCCGGCGTGTGATGCCTTCAAGGATATTTTCGGTGATGGGTGGGGTGATCAGCAAGCCGTCGCGCACCATGAAGAAGTTCATCGCACTGCCTTCTGAGATATGCCCCTCCTGGGTGAGAACCAGGGCATCATCAAAGCCAGCCATTACCGCATCAGTTTTTATGAAAGCAGAATTGGCATAGGCACCGGATATCTTGCCACGTGCAGGGATAATGTTATCGTCCACACGCCGCCAGGAGGAAATGGTGACGTGTGCGTTGGTATCATCGTCGATATACTTGTCAAACGGAATTGCGCAAATGGATAACTCATGGTTGAGCCCATGCAGCTTCACCCCAATAACTTCATCAGACTTATAGGCCAGAGGGCGGATGTAAATATCCTGGTGATAATTATCAACGCGCAGCAAATCGACGGTTAATTGGGTCAGGCTTTCAGGTGTGTGATCAAGCTGCATGCATAACAGCTTGGCAGAATTAAGAAACCGCCGGTAGTGATCTGGGGCGCGAAAGATATAAAGTTGCTTATTCTCCTCATTCCAATAGGCACGTACGCCAGCAAAGGCGGCTGTACCATAATTTAATGCGTGGGTAAGAACTCCAACTTTGGCTTCAGAATAGGGGACGATCTTACCTTGGAAATATGCATGCTTGGGAATTACCACAGGTTTAACCTCCAGGAAGGATTATTTTGGCGCTGCCATTGGTCAAAGAGATAAACCTGGCAGTTAATGCGATTATAACCTTTTCGGATGGAATGCCAAAGGTTTAATCCTTTCATCCAATAGGGGATAGTAGATATTACGTTCCTGAAAATCATTTTGGGGTATATTATTGCCTTGTATCTACTACGACCTTCTGGGGTTCTACCTAATGGATATTCGATAGTTTACTTTTGACTTGTTGTGGTTAACATTTTTTCTTTCGAAGAAGGATTCCATGAAGCGTGCAGTTAGTATCAGCATTGGATCATCCAAACGGAATAAAGCTGTTGAAGTGGAGCTGCTGGGCGAAATGGTGCGCATCGAGCGGATTGGCACGGATGGCTCGATGGAAAAAGCTGCCCAACTATATCGAGAGCTGGACGGCAAAGTGGATGCATTTGGGGTGGGTGGGACCGATCTGGGATTGACGGTGGGCACCAGATGGTATCCTCTCTATTCCATGCGCCCGATGGTGCGCTTTATCAAGCAGACGCCCGTCGTGGATGGTGCCGGCTTAAGAAGTACCATTGAAATCCGGATTGCGCCATTTATCGAAGCGGAAATTGGCAGTTATATCAAAGAAAAAAAGGTGCTGATCACTGCCGGGGTCGATCGTTGGGATATGACCATGTCTTTTACAGGTGCCGGGTATGATTGCGTGTTTGGTGACCTGATGTTTGGGTTGGGATTGCCGCTTCCCCTGCGTAGCCTGGCAGCATTGAAACGCCTGGCTTCAATCTTGTTGCCCATTGTGGGTAGGCTGCCTTTTGAATGGATTTACCCAACCGGTGAGAAGCAGGAAAAACGCATTCCCAAGTGGGAGAAATATTACCAGTGGGCCAAGGTCTTGGCGGGTGATTGTCACTATGTCAAGCGTCATATGCCAGGCAGGTTGGATGGGAAAATTGTCGCCACCAATACCACCACTCCCGAGGATGTAGAGATATTCCGGCGAGCGGGGATTAAGTATCTGGTCACTTCCACACCCGTGATGGAAGGTCGTTCCTTTGGCACGAATATGATGGAAGCTGCCTTGATTGCCGTCGCAGGGAAAGGTCGCAAGTTAACCCATGAGGAGCTGAGCCAGATGCTGGACCAGCTGGGTTTCAAGCCCCAGCTGCAGGAATTAAATTGATTAACCTTGGAGCAGGTGTGACATGATGCGGAGGTGACAGGTGGACGCAGTGGTGATGGCGGGAGGTATCCCGCAACCGGACGAGTTATTGTATCCTTATACGCTTGGGAAACCCAAAGCAATGCTGGATATTTTGGGGAAACCCATGGTGCAATGGGTGTTGGATGCTTTGAGTGGCGCACAACGGGTGGAAAATGTAGTTTTGATTGGTTTGACCGAAGATTGTGGCGTGACCTGCACAAAACCACTTACATTTCTTCCTAACAAGATCAGCATGATCGAGAATATCCTGGGCGGGATCAAAAAAATAATGGAGATCAGTCCATCCGCAACTAGGTTGCTGCTGGTATCCTCGGATATCCCTGGCATCACCTCCGAAATGGTGGATTGGGAGGTTGAGGCGACCTTAGGATCGGATGTGGATCTGTGTTATAACGTGGTGAAACGTGAGGTGATGGAAGCACGCTACCCTGGCTCCAGGCGGACGTTCACCAAACTTAAGGGTATGGAAGTGTGTGGTGGAGATTTGAATGTATTAAACACGTCAGTGGCCTTGATGAACACGGAAATCTGGGAGAAATTGATTGCCTCCCGTAAGAATCCGATCAAGCAGGCAGCTATTATGGGTTTTGACACCCTGCTGCTGATGTTACTGCGCTTGATTACGTTGGATGAAGCGGTAAAAAAGGTGACCGCCCGCTTGCACATGACGGGCAGGGCAATTGTCTGTCCGTATGCCGAAATTGCCATGGATGTTGACAAGCCAAACCAGCTTGAGATGATACGGGTAAACCTGGCAAATCGGGTTAATCTTTGATCGAACTGGACGCTCGTGTCTCTGAACAGATGCGGATTGCCGAGCAGCCCGGACTACTGCGCAATTTAGCTGCGGTCTTGGCTCATTCAGGTGATTCATGGTTTTGGTTGGCGGGGTTGGGCTTGTTATGGTGGTTGGGGACGGATTATTGGAAAGGCAGAGCGCTTACAATGATCATCGCCATCCTCCTGACGGCTCTTGTGGTCTTTGGGGTCAAGCTCTTGGTACGGCGCAGACGACCTGAGGGGGAATGGGGCAAATTTTATCGCAGCACTGATCCACATTCATTTCCATCCGGGCATGCCGTCAGAGCGGTGATGTTGGCAGTGGTGGTGCTGGGGCTTGGTCCGATGTGGCTTGGCTTATTGCTGCTCGTCTGGGCACCCCTTGTGGGGTTGGCGCGTGTAGCAATGGGAGTGCACTATCTATCCGACGTGCTGGCGGGGATGTTTTTGGGTTTGATAATGGGGGCTGTGGTGTTGTTGGTTTACTAAATGCGAGATTCACCCATACAATTTACGGTGTACGATGCTCAGCTGGCGCACCTGTTCGGCTGCATGGTACGATGACCTCACCAGAGGTCCACTCTCCACCCACTTAAATCCGATGCTCATACCATATTCTTTGATCTCAGCAAACTCTTCCAAAGTATAGTAGCGTGCAATCGGCAGGTGCTTTTTGCTGGGCTGCAGATACTGCCCAACCGTCAGGATATCCACCCCCCAGCTGCGCTGGTAGCGCATGACCTCTTTGATTTCATCCATGGTCTCACCGAGGCCAACCATGATACCAGATTTGGTCAGGACCTCGGGGTCAAGCTTTTTGGCATTACTTAGCGTGGCAGCCGCCCACTCGAAGCGATCTTGCGGCTGGACGGATTTGAACAACCTTGGGACGGTCTCGACGTTGTGGTTGAGGATCTCTGGTCGAGCCGCCATAACAATCTGGAGTGCTTCCAACGATCCTTTAAAATCGGGGATTAGCACTTCGATTGAGCAGCCGGGATGTAGCTCACGGATGCGCCGGATAACCATGGCAAAGATGGGGGCTCCGCCATCCCGCCGGTCGTCCCGGTTGACGCTGGTGATGACAGTATGCTTGAGCTGCATGGCCTTAACAGCTTGGGCGACGCGCTCCGGTTCAAGCCAGTCCAATGGGGAGGGTTGGCCGCGTTTGATGTCACAGAAACCACAGGTGCGTGTGCAAACATCACCCAACATTAGGAATGTGGCCGTACCCGCCCCCCAGCATTCACCCATGTTGGGGCACATCGCTTCCTCGCACACAGTGTGAAGTGCCTTGCTGCGCATCAAGCCTTGCAGCCACTGGTAGTTTTCACCGGTGGGAGCGCGTACTTTGATCCAATCTGGTCGGCGTAATGGGGTGGTGGTGATTTTTTCCGGGTCAACCCGGTCGCGTGTGGGGGTAAATGACATAGTGCGAATGCGTAGTAATTAGTGATTAGTCTTCATGAATAATATTCACCACCAAGCATGAAAATAGGTTATTTTCAGATCAGTTATTAGTGTCAAGTCCAGAATGATATATTCAGAAAATTACGCTTATCAGGTGTAGATTTTACACCAAAATGGGGTGATCAAGCTTAGAGAGAATTAATTGCGGTATTGTCTATATTCCCCGGCAAAGGAAAGTTGACCGCTTGCACAATGGGTGGGTGTAAAATAAGCACGCCAGCATTCATTATCGTAGGCAAGGAGTGGTAAAGGCCTGCCAGATTGACTTTTTGTTTATATAATCGCAAGCAGAGGATATTGATGGATATCGATCAGTCTATATCTTTCATTGAATCGAAGGGTTCCGACCTGGAAAAGGCAAGACTTAATTGCCTCCTCCATGGAACCACCCCACTGCAGGAAATCATCCAAGGATTCATAGAGCTTCAAAATGAGGATGGGGGATTCCCGTTTAGGATGCAAAAAGGTAATCTGAGCACGATCAATGAAACCACGATTGCCCTCTGGTGGATGGAAGAGCTGGAATTACTAGCCTCACCAACTGCCAATCAGGCGTTTGCCTACCTGCTGTCAACCCAACAAGCAGATGGAAGTTGGGACGAAGATCCGCGAATTGCTCAGTATGAGCTGCCGCCCTGGATGCAGTTGGGTGACCCAAAGATCAGGCTTTACCTGTCTGCTTATGCCACTTATTGGCTGGCTGTCGGAGGTTATATAAACCTACCTGCCTTCCGGAAGGCAATCCATTTCTTGATCAGAAGCCAAGATAAATCAGGCAGGTTTTATGGGTACCTGCACACTACCTGGATCGCAGTGGGTGCTATCCTGATGACAGGAGATCGCTACGCAACAATTGTCAGCCTGGGAATTCAGGCATTATCAGATAAACCCCTGACTGAATGGGATGACAGCCAGATTGCCTGGGCATTGGATTGCTTAAGCGCGGGTGGGTTACCCAAATCTGACCCCTTTGTTGAAGGATGCCTGGTAGAGCTGTTACGCAGGCAAAATTCAGATGGCAGCTGGGCTTCAGGGGATGGGGAAGCTCACGCAGTGGGTGCCACCATCCAGGCATTGAAGGCGTTGAAGCGATATGACATGTTGTCTGGCGGCTGAGATATCGATACTACATGACAATGGAGGGGTTCATGAAGGTATTACGCGCCATCCTTTTTTTTCTTGCCACACTGCTCATTTACCTTGGTGTGTCCCTCCTCGGTTGGGGGTTGGGTGATTTTGGGGGATTCTTTTCCTCCGCCCCTCGCCTGGGGTATACCATCGTTGTCGGGCTGTTCAGCCTGGCGGTGGGGGTTCAGGCTTACGATTCCACCGAAGGGATCCGTGGTGGTAAGGGGGAAGAGAATGAATTTGTTTTCCGGCAGAGGCTAGTTCGCATCGCATTGGTGCTATCCCTGTACATTGCGCTCTACTTCATCCCTTTCTTTGACCGGCGCGGTATTGGTGTGTTTGGTAATGGAGTGGCTGTACGCTGGTTTGGGGTAGCTTTATCTGCCCTGGGCTTCGCCCTGGTCTTTTGGTCGGGGGTGGCGCTTGGCAGGCAATACAGTGCGGATGTGACCATCCAAGCTGGTCACCATTTGATCACCCACAGCATTTACCGATTCATCCGCCATCCACGTTACCTGGGGGTGATTGCATTATCAATCGGTGTATCATGCATCTTTCGGTCTTGGATCGGATTAATTGCCAGTGTTTTATTTCTGATCATCCTACTCTACCGCATCAAGGATGAAGAGACATTGATGCATAAAGAATTTAGTGGAGAATGGGAAACCTATTGCAAACACTCGTGGCGTTTGATCCCATATGTATTTTGAATGACAAGAAGAAGTTTTACCAACATTAGGAGCGATGATGAACCACAAAACCATTTTGATCTTGGGGGGGTATGGTAATACCGGCAAACCTTTAGCCCGCTTGCTTCTGCAGGAATCAGATGTGCATCTTGTTCTGGCAGGAAGAAATCTTGAAAAAGCAAGGGTGCATGCAGAGGAGTTAAACCATGCTTTTGAAGGGAACAGGGTGCGTGGATCCTATGCGGATGCTTCCGATCTGCTCAGCCTGAGGCGGGCTCTCGAAGGGATCGATTTCGTGGTAATGGCTTCCTCCACCTCGCAATTTACCCGCCAGGTCGCCACTGCTGCACTGGAAGCCAGGATAGGTTATCTGGATATTCAATATTCAACCCCAAAAGTCGCAATCCTCAGGTCCATGGCACAAACAATCCAGGAAGCTGGTTGCTGCTTTATCACCGATGGCGGTTTTCATCCTGGGCTGCCAGCATTAATGGTTCGCTATGTCGCCCAATTCTTTGACTATCTGATGAGTGCCAGAGTAGGTAGTGTGATCAAGGAGGACTGGAAGAGCCTCGAGGTTGAAGATTCCACCGTTTACGAATTAGTGGAGCTCATGAATGACTTTGAGATGTCTACCTTTAAACATGGGAAGTGGCAGAAAGTTAGCTGGTTCGGCATGTCAGATTTCATCAGCATGGACTTCGGTGGAGATTTTGGGAAGCAGTATTGCGCCCCCATGATGCTGGAGGAGATGCGAGCGCTTCCGGAAATGTTCCCTTCGCTAACCGAGACAGGTTTTTATGTGGGCAGCTTCAACTGGTTTGTGGATTGGGTGATTATGCCCCTTGCGATGATTGCCATGAAAATTTGGCCCCGTGGTGCCATAAAGCCAATGGCCAGGTGGATGCATTGGGGTCTGAACACATTTTCGAAGCCACCCTATGGGACTTTACTGAAAGTGGAGGCCAGGGGTCAGAAAGACGGACAACCAAAAACGGTGCAGGTGACTATCTCGCATCCAGATGGCTATCTATTTACTGCCATCCCGGTGGCGGCCTGTTTGTTGCAGTACCTGGATGGGTCGATCACCAGACCGGGATTGTGGATGCAGGCGCACATTGTTGAGCCAACCCGCTTTATGCGCGATATGCAACGCATGGGGATCGCGGTTCAATCAGTCGGTGGAGGTGGAGATGAAATGGAACCGCAGTGAGATTGATCACCTTTTGCCCATCCTGGAACAGGTGTCTTCAGACTTGGCACCATTGGAAGGTAAGAAGATCCTTGTGTTGTGTAGTGCCACGGGGGAGGTGGCCTTTTGGCTTGGTGAGTTGATGGAACAGGGCACAGTAATCGGTCTGGAGCTTGACCCAGAGTCGCTTGACATTGCCCTTCGTGCAGCCCATGAGATGGGGCTGGAAGGTACGGTGGAGTTTCAGGCTGGCGAGAAACAACGCATCCCCATGCCTGGCGAAAGCTTTGATGCTCTGATAAGCGAATTCATCGTTTACCCAACCACCGCACCAACTGAAATCGGGCAACCTGAGATGGCGCGTGTGCTGGCACCCGGTGGGAAGATGATCCTGACTGACGTGATCGTGACCAAGCCACTACCTCACCCCGTGCGTCAGGAGCTTGCTACCATCGGGTTGGATTATCTCTGCGAAGCCACCCAGGATGACTTTCGAAGCTGGATGACAGGCGCAGGATTGATCGACGTCGAGGTGCGTGACATGACACCCACCCTCCAGAATGTTTGGGAAGATCGACGTGCATCAGATTTAACTGCAACACATCGGCCAGGATATTCATATCTCTTGGATAACCGCAATTTTGGATTGGGTGAGGGGATATTCTATATCTATGTGCGTGGAAAGAAACCGAAATCCCCACCGATAGGGTAAAATGCACTGGTTATAAGATCGAAGATCGACAGAAGTATACTGGGAGATTGAGCTTATGAGAACAGATTCCTTCCTGCACCAATTGATGACCCTGCCCACTGTTCTGGAAGCTAGGTTGTCACCTGATAAACGCTGGGTGGCATTCACCTGGTACCGCATCCACGAGAATATTGATGTCTTCCTGGTACCGTCGGATGGCTCTCAGCCACCGGTCGCATTGACCCATACTCCCGAGGCCACTGAGCTGGTTAGTTGGGCACCGGATTCGAGCACTGTGATCGTCTCGGAGGACCATGATGGAGATGAATTTGCCCGCCTCTTCCGGGTGGACATCTCTCAGCCCATGAGCATGCAGCCTCTGACAGAGGACCGCCCACCATACTTCATCCGTGGTGGCATGCTGCACCCAAACGGAAAGCACCTTTTCTATGCCACCAATTATGACTTCGCAGCCGGTAAAGTGATCGAGCCAACCTGGATCTACCGCCATGATCTGATCACGGGGCTGCGGGTACCAATTGCCCGACCAGTCGCACCCAACTGGATTGTTCCCGAGCTGAACCGATCCGGAACGCACCTGATCTACCCACGGCGTGATTTGCACCCAGGCGGCAGGCAATACTGGCTGGTGGATGTGAATGGTTCCGAAGATAAGGAAATCCTCAACTTCGGAGACCAGGTGAAGGTGTTTGCCGATTGGCATCCCGACGGTGAGCACATCGTGTTCTTGAGCGAATCAACAGGCAAAGGACCGCAGGATCACTTCAGCCTGGGCGTGTACCACTGGCCCACCCAGAGCTTGCGCTGGTTGATCGATGATCCCAAGCGGGTCGTCGAGAGCGCATGGGTCACCCGCGATGGTCTGGTTGTGGTCGACGAGATGAAGGATGCGAACCACCTGACCACCTTTATGGATATACAAACCGGGCAGGAAACCTCCTTCCCTCGCCTGCCAGGCAACCTGCTACCCATAGGTCAAGCGCCGGACGGCACCTGGATCGCCCTGTATTATTCAGCGAC
>JBAPSY010000158.1:0-7747 GCA_049281855.1 Anaerolineales bacterium | reverse complement strand
ATTTTCACCAAGTTGATCCTGCCCCTTTCCATTCCAGCCCTGGCATCCTTTGCCATTTTCCAATTCCTGTGGGTATGGAACGACTACCTGGTAGCTCTGGTCTTCCTGGGTAGCAAGAACTTGGTTTTGACGGTCACGTTGGCCAACATGGTTGGCGAGAAAGGCCAAGATTGGCAACTTCTAACTTCTGGCGCCTTTATCAGCATGATACTGCCTCTGGCGGTGTTCTTCGCCCTGCAACGCTACTTCGTGCGCGGCCTCATGGCCGGCTCAATCAAGGGATAATCATATTGGGCAAGCATTCGTCGATCAAGCTGCCGAGTAAGTTGAAAGCGGGTCACTACCGAATACTTCATGACCTCAACTCCGGCTTCTAAATCGGCGGTTTCGTGTGACCTCAAGGATTGACAACACCGAATTTTTCTCAGGAAGATTTACACTATTACGCCTTGGATGAGTTAAAGAAATCTACTGTAACTCAGATGAAGATTACAAAGATCCTTGTAATAAGGAATAGGGGTAAAAAGGTTGTTTATGAAAGGCGATAAACTTGTTCTACAGGATTATCATAGACGAGCAGCGAGTGAGATTGTTGCACATATTATCCAAGATATCAGAAAGAAAAAAACGAGATATATCATCACAGTAGCCGGAGAATCTGGCAGTGGTAAATCCGAAACTGGTAAGGCAATCGCAGACGAATTGGTTAAATTTGGCATCAAATCTGTCCTACTTGGACAGGATGATTATTTTGTTCTCCCTCCTAAATCGAATGACTTGAAAAGGCGGGAAGATCCAGAATGGCTAGGATCTCATGTCGAAGTCAAGCTTGATGCTTTGGAACTAAATCTTTTAGATGCAATTCACGGGAAAAACGAAATAAGAAAGCCTCTGGTTGATTATGATTCAAATACGATAGAAGATGAAACAATCAATTTGGACGGAATTAAAGTCTTGATTGCAGAAGGGACCTATACGTCTCTGCTTAAACATGTTGATACAAAGATATTCATATGCAAAAACTGGATTGACACGCTTGAACATCGTCAGAAGAGAATGAGGGGCAATGAGGTGGGCGATCCGTTTATCGAGCAGGTGCTAAGCATAGAGCATAAAATTATCGCTGGACACAAACAATTGGCAGATATCTTGATAACGAAAGATTTTAACGTAATTATGGTTGATTAATTTGTGCCAATATACTTTGGAAATGCACTTATTCAATAAACTCTACTATTGGTAGGAGAAGATGCACGGAATAGTGGGATCTAGGACTCATCAGTGAATGGTGTAAAACAATAGAATTATCGTTAATTAGTATTCGTTGGTGTGCTTATCCATCAAGAGTTAGGACTTTTTCTTTGCCGGATAAACTATCATTATATTCAATCTCAAATTTATTAGATAGCAGATCAATATTCAACTTAGCAAAATAGCTTTTATCATTCCAACCCAATGAAATTTCGTGGTCCGAGCAATTATTCAAATAAAAAGTCCCATTGAACGCTGGATGTGAATTTCTAAATCGAATCAATTTGATTATCTTTTTTACGACCGGACGTTCCACTTCTTGATCGATTTCTTGGAGGGAATAATTATGACGATTAATCTCCCTCCCATCAATGGTTCTTGCAGGGTCAACTTCATCATTTTTCCCCGCCAATAATCCAACATAATAGACCTGGGGAATACCGGGCACGAAGAATTGTAGAGCTCGTGCAGTCAAATAAGCATCATCATCGCTTCCTAACATGGAATAATATGTCCCCCTGATCTGGTGTACATCAAAGCCATCTTGGTCCTTAAAATTCGGCGAAAATATGCGACTCAGGTTACCTCCCCGTTCAAGGCATGTTTGTACCAGATTTTTGGCGCTTTCAACCTCGAAGAGGCCATTGAGATCCGGTTTAACTGGGATGCCATCGTGGCAATCAAGCATAGTGAACTGTTTGTGTGGGCGAACAGCTATATACTTCTTCAGATTCTCACTGTTCTTAAAAAGCAAGGCATCAAGGACCATATAGGGGAGAATAAAGTCATAGATCCAATATCCTTTGTCAGATAATCTAAGTTGAGAAGAATAATCCGCATGAAGTTCGGGTAGCAATTCGATCTCCAATGAATCTGCAATACTTTTTAACCAGTCCAAGAATTGATAGATTTCTGGCTCGACGAAAAAACACGAAGTACCGATCTTTTTGATCACATAACCGACTGCATCGAGACGCACAATCTTTACGTTATTCTTCCTGAAATTAGAAAGGCATTCTATTAGAAGCCCTCGTGCAACCTTGGATTCCACATCAATATCCACCTGTTCTGAAGGAGAGGTTTTCCCAAAAGTTGTCCAAAGGGTCTTTAATTCTCCGGTTTCTTGGACTAAGTAATCTGAAAATGGGTTATGCCGGCGCATGAATATCTTATCTAAATCCTCTCTGGGTGGATTCTTGCCTGGCCAGTATTTTTCAATGGGTATGAACAAATCTGCATAGGAAGAGTTGCATCCATGTTGAAGATAATCCTGAAAATATGAGGATTTTGAGGAGATGTGGTTGATGATCAAATCTAGTAGGACGGGATATTTTTCGCCAATTGTCCTAATATCTTCCCACGTACCAAACCTTGGATCAATCTCCAAGTAAGTCAATGGGGCAAAACCACGGTCCCCGGATGAAGGAAAAGGTGGCAAAATATGAATACCACCTTCGAATGTATTGGGGAAATATTGATCAAGCACCTGACCAAGTTTTTCTAGATCGCCGCCCAATGAATCTGGATATGTAATAAGCTGGACTTTATTTTTCACTGTCATGGCAAATTATCACCTCTTACTTTATTTATTATCCTGGGCATCGATTATTTCAACAAAAAGGAAAATAGAGATCACTTTTAGTAATTTGCAACTATTTACATGAAAGCACTTTCAAAAGATCATAATACATCCCCTATTATTTTGCAATATCGGTAAATACCTTTTATTCTATGTTATTGATCTTTCAACAAGCGTGGAGATCGTGTCTATAGCGACGAGATCTATTGATGGATATTATGTATTTCTCCAAATATGCAAGCATTTTGTACGATTTTTCCGCTGCGGGAAATATTACAGCAACCTAGAGATAATCAAATACTTGATATCTACTATATCTACAAGTACCACCTCTGTGATAAATATATAACTCCTGACTTGACTTGTACCCGCCACTTCATCATCTTCATCCTGAAGATCTTTGACGTGGTTTGGGTAATGACCGGAGGTCAGTTCGGAACTGACGTGATCGCCACTCAGTTCTACCGGCAATCATTCATCAACTACAACTCCGGCTTCGGCTCGGCGATTGCCATCGTTTTGCTTGTCGCCGTCATTCCGGTCATGATTTACAACCTGCGCCAGATGAAAGAACAGGAGACATTCCGATGAAAAACGCCCGCACTCAAAAGTTACCAAGGGCTTTGCTGGTGAACATTATCCTGGCTCTCATCGTCCGACTGTGGATGATCCCCGTCATCGGCTTGTTTGTTTCGTCGTTCAGACAACGTTTTGACATCCAGACTACACCCTGGTGGTATGTTTTTCCTCATCGCGACTGGGTCACGACGCAGATAATTGACCCGCGCCAAGCTGGTTTAGACGTCAACGGTCCGATGACGGTGGAAGGGGTGACAGCGACATTCGAAGAAATGCGCGCCGGGGTCGAAGAGGGAAATACACGCCCGATCTGGATCGGCAATCGGCGTATAGGTACCATTCAAATTCAAAAGAAGCAATGGACGAACACGGCTAACCTAAGCCTGGACAACTATCGGCAGGTACTGGAACAAAAGGATGTGGTAATCAAGCACGTGGATGGAACTTTGGAGACTGTGCGTAGCGATGATTTTTCAAGTACCCTCCTCAACAGCCTGACGGTCACCATCCCCGCCACAGTAATTCCGATCCTGATCGCCGCCTTTGCAGCCTATGGCTTTGCCTGGATGAACTATCGGGGTAAGCGAGTCTTATTCACTCTGGTTGTAGCGTTGTTGGTGGTGCCCCTGCAAATAGCATTAGTCCCTGTATTGCGGGATTTTGCCAGCTTGCATATCAACGGGACGTTTTTGGGAATCTGGCTGGCACACACGGGTTTTGGCCTACCTTTGGCTACCTACCTGCTTTATAACTACATTTCCAGTCTGCCACGTGAAACCCTGGAATCTGCCTTTATCGATGGCGCCTCACATTTCGATGTCTTCAGGCAGCTGGTGTTGCCCCTGTCCGTCCCAGCCCTGGCTTCCTTTGCCATATTCCAATTTCTATGGGTCTGGAATGATTATCTCGTGGCGCTCGTCATCCTGGGACCTGACCCAAACACCCGGATAGTGACTGTGAATCTGGCAAACATCGTTGGCGACCGCGGCCAGGATTGGCACCTGCTAACGGCTGGCGCATTTATGAGCATGATTATTCCGCTGATTGTCTTCTTCTTGCTTCAACGCTACTTTGTCCGCGGTCTGCTGGCCGGCTCAGTAAAAGGCTAACCCGATTTTGTGATCTCAAAAATCCTTTCCTTTGACTGGGTTCTATGGTTCTTTTGGATTATGGCCACCACCTTAGGATGGTTCCTTGGTGGTTTAATTTCCTCCCCCCTAACCATTGTGATTTCAGGGTTTCTGGTTGGTATTTTTCAAAGGCTGGTTTTACAGGGGCGGATTACCCGCCCCTGGCGTTGGATCTTTTCCTCATTTTGCGGATGGATCATCGGATATCCAATTACATTCATTGGGGCCTTCCGGGAATTTGAGATATTTGATGGTGCTATAATCGGGTTGACAGTCGGAATAGCGCAATGGGTGATTCTGCGTAGCGAACTACGCTGGGCAGGCTGGTGGATTATTTTCAGTATCGTTGGGTGGACCACTGGACTGACCTTGCTGCCCGGTACCATGATTACTGGAACGATGGCCGGTGTCCTGACTGGTATTGCTTTAGAAATCTTATTACGGTACCCGAGGCTAATAGAAACCCAACCTTAAGTGTCCAGATTGGATCAGATCGTATCGTATCGATCATCCATGCTGGAATCCCCTATAAAAAGAATGGTGGATTTGCGTAATTGATTTACCATGAAACGGAATCTTTCCATGTTCCAAAATTTTGAATGGGAACGCGGTTTTGGCACGCGATTTGATCTGGAGCGTGTGAAATAGGAACTTTGGAAGCTATTCAGAAATACAGACATTGGTTCAGTGATACATAAAACAGAATTCGCTGTCAACATGAACCGACCCCGAAATTGCTTAAGCTTCTATCCTTGGCGGAACACAACAGATGAGCGTCAGCGGGAGCTCGCTAACTTGATATGATCACCAACCTTTGGTACAAAGACGCGGTTTTTTACGAACTCTCGTTGCGTTCCTTCATGGACAGCAATGGCGACGGGTACGGTGATCTGCGTGGCTTGATGGAAAAGTTGGATTACTTGCAAACGCTTGGTGTGGATTGCCTCTGGCTTATGCCGATCTATCCGTCACCTTTGGTCGATGATGGTTACGACATCGCGGATTATTACGATATCGACAAGACATATGGTAATTTGGATGATTTTAAATCCCTGATTGAAGCCGCCCACGTTCGCGGCTTACGAATCATCATGGATCTGGTCATGAATCATACATCCGATGAGCATCCATGGTTCAAGGCCTCGCGCTCAGACCGTAAATCACCTTATCGTGAATACTATGTCTGGAGTGATACAGACCAAAAATACAAAGGCACGCGTATTATTTTTTTGGATACTGAACCCTCCAATTGGACATGGGATGAAAAGACTAAGGAGTATTACTGGCATCGTTTTTATTCCAGCCAGCCCGACCTGAACTATGATAATCCAAAAGTGCAAGAAGAGATGTTTAAGATCGCACGCTTCTGGCTTGACCTTGGCATAGATGGTTTTCGCGCCGACGCGGTCCCGTATCTCTTTGAACGCGAAGGCACTAATTGCGAGAACCTGCCTGAGACCCATGCATATCTCAAGAAACTGCGTGCTTTTATAGATAAGAATTATCCCGGTCGCATCCTGTTGTGTGAAGCCAACCAATGGCCCGAGGATGTTCGCCCGTATTTTGGCGATGGCGATGAATTCCACATGGGCTTCCACTTTCCGATCATGCCACGAATTTTCATGGCGCTCAAAAAGGGACGATTTAATGACATTGTCGAGATATTGCGTCGCACGCCACCCATTCCTGAAAACTGTCAATGGTGCATCTTCCTGCGTAATCATGACGAGTTAACGCTAGAGATGATCATGCCAGAAGAGCGCGAATGGATGTGGAATCAATATGCACCAAAACAGCGCATGAAACTTAATCTGGGCATCCGACGCCGCCTAGCACCATTACTTGATAATAACCGAGGCAAAATTGAACTTGCCAACTCTTTGTTGTTTACTTTGCCGGGTTCACCAATTATTTATTATGGTGATGAAATTGGTATGGGAGATTACATCGATCTGCCGGACCGCAATGGCCTCCGCACACCCATGCAATGGGATGATTCAATCAACGCGGGTTTCACAACCGGTAAACCTTTCACAGAATTCATCAAAGGTGAGTTGGATTATCACAAGATCAACGTTGCCAGCCAAGTTGCCGATAACAACTCATTACTCCATTTGATAAGTCGTATGATCACTATCCATAAAGGCCATCAAGCTTTCGGCCACGGTTCCATTCGATGGGTTGAAACTGGTAATTCTTCTGTTGCAGTATATATACGCGAATATCAAAACGAATCGTTATTGATCCTCAACAATCTGAGTGATTCCATTCAAATTATTACTTTTCCTACTGACTATCGCGGTAAGTATCTTGACTTGATCACAAATACAAACTATAAAATTGAATCTACACTCCCCGTTCAACCTTATTCATATCTTTGGCTGAAAGCACATGGCAAATAGTGCCACCCTTTTTGGCGGCTGTCCTGGCTTCACTCATCCATAGAATTTCTTAGGTATTACTTTTGGGTTAATGAGATTCTTTTGTGCATTCTGAATTGACGGAATATTGCACCTTCAGGCAAGCTCCACTACATTTTACCTCCTGTACGACGCTCAACGGATTGTCACACCTGCCACCGATGATGACAGGACAATTATCTCACCAAGACATCAAACATGCCAAAATGCCTGCGCGGTTGTAACTGAAGACTTGCGTAAAGGACGCTACTACTGGTTGAATATTCACCCAGTCTTCGGAGGTACCACCTAGACCTGCATCGAGGATTACAGTTGGTTCCCCTTCTCCAGAAAGAAATCCATACAAATGACGACCATCAATCAATGCATTTATTTCATGAGAGTTCAATTGTTATCCTCCTAATTATAATTTGTATTGATGACAAGCACCCAACACTTGATTCTACGGAATCTTGCTATATTGTGCCATCTATAACATGGATGATCTTGAAAATATCCTTGTCTCAACGATATGGCTCAGCGGCAGCATACGGGACGGTTATAAGCGCCTTTGGCGGTGGTAACTTGCTGGGTATCCTGCTGACGGGCAGCCTGCTCCAGGTGCTGCGCAAGCATTTGGGAGCTTTAATGGTCGCAGTTATCGCCTGCTTCGGTCTGGCTCTGGGATTGATGGGAATGGTTAGCTCTACGCTGGTCGCTTGCGTGATTCTGCTGATTGTCGGGGTGGGTAATGGAGTCTTGGAGATTACCGTGGTCACCTCTATCCAGCGCATGACACCTAAAGAGAT
>JBAPSY010000157.1:0-4360 GCA_049281855.1 Anaerolineales bacterium | reverse complement strand
CTTATAGGCTGCATCCTGGACGATCACACCCTGTAGCAGGGCGATCGCCTGACTATAACGCCCTTCTTTAATGGCAGTCTGCGCCTGGATGTAATCACTGGCCATCTTTTGCCCGCGACGAGCCACCTGCAAAGATTGGCGTACATTTTCTTCGTCCTCAGGCTTTAATTGCAGGCAAGCTTCCCAATTCTGGACTGCTTCATCCCAGCGTTGATCGCGCTCCATTTCCTGGGCATGAGCCCGCAGGCTGGAAATCTGCGCCAGGCGGGGGGCATCTTGCACAGCTGCAAGTCGAATCAGCAAAGCTGGATCATTGGGTGCCAGCTGCAATGCTCTCTGAATGGCATCCAAAGCAGTTTTCCAATCCTGCTGCTCCTGTGCTTGCTGGGATTGTTTTAGCAGGCTGTCGATGAGCCGCTTAGTGTGCTCTTCTTTTGCGTGTGCATATCGTGCGGCCAGTTGGCTGTCCTCTGGAGCATGTTCCTGGGCATGGGCATAGTGTTGTAAGGCAAGCTCTGCATCTCCCGTGGCAAGAACCTCTTCAGCCTGGCGGGCAAATAGTGCTGCCAAGCGTTGGTGCGCTTCGGGGTGATCCGGGTTGTCAGTCAGAACGCGCTGGTAGTATTCCCCAGCTTCTGCAAGTTTACCCACTGCTGAAGCCGATTCACCCAGTGCCAATAACGATGTACACAGCCCGCTGCGCGCCGCAATATCATCGTCATCAATCCTAAGTGCAGCCTCGTATCCTTGCACCGCCTGGACATAATTATCCCCTTCCAGGTACAGATTGGCGATGCTCACCTGGGCACGTAGGTTGGATGGGTCAGTCGATAGGGCCTGCCGAAAACTTTCCAACGCCTTATCCCGTTGACCAATCTCACGGAATTCGTCACCGATCTCGTTGTAGCGGTTGGCGATTGGGTTTACCTGCACGAGCTCATCACGCACCCGGTCCAATGGCCGGTTCTTCAACAGCCAGATGCACAGAAGCTCGACCACAAAGCTATTTTCTTGGGTGAGCACGTCTTTCTCTCGCAGGTGAACGAGAGCGGTGTTCAGATCATTTTCGCTGTACCGTACACGTTGGTTGTGCAGGGCTGTCGCCAGTTGTTTGTCATTGCAAACCACTTGGCTTTGCGAACCATGTGCCTGCCGGTCAAGTTCTTGAGCGTGCAGCTCATGCGCCAGGCTTGAAAGCACCCATTTTTCCAGGTCGGAAGCCTCGTCCCACACAAATTTCAGGTTTACAGTTCCGCGCTCGATCACATCTTCCAGAACTGACTCCACATCCTCCCTGGTTAGGGTTCTGCTTCCGGTCTTTTGGCTGAGTGAGAATAGCTCGTGGCAGATGAGCTGGGTGAAGTATGGATGCCCGGAGGTGATGGCATAGATGCGCTCCACCGCTGCAGGCTCATAAACCAACACTCCTTCCACGGGGCGGGTGACCAGGCGGGAGCAATCTTCCTGCTTTAGGAAGCTGATTTTACGATATAAGGCAGTTTTAAAGAATTCGGTGTATGAAGCCTGCATGTTCTCCAGCTTGTGCCCGGAGGAACCAATGGAGAAGATGAAATTCAGCTTGGGCAGGTCGAACAAACGGCGCAGGTAAGCGATTAGTGGGCGAGTCAGGCTCTGTTGTATCTCGGGCTCAGAGAGGGAGTCAAACTCGTCAAAGGTCAGCAGTAGGATCGATTCTCCCAACTTGGATAGTACCTCTGGCAGGAATGTGGCTGCCATGTATTCGTTATCTTGTACAAACAGCTCATAGTCGGGGATGGGGATGGAAAGTCCACGCGCCTGGCTAACGGCGCGGCATATCTCGCGCGCCAGCCACCACTGGAAGCGATCCAGACTGGTATGCGTACGTCCTTGCAGGTCGAAGAAAATATGGATAAAATGCGAGGGTAAGTGGTTTGGAATTTGTTTGAGGACTGAAGTCTTGCCAACCCGACGCTGGCCATGGATAACCAGGATGTGGTTGACGAAACGTCCACTCAGGTTCTGCTCAATCCAATCGAATACGTCCTGTCGGCCGAAGAACATGCTTGGTTCTACGACCGGGGCTCCTGCGATGTATGGATTGAGAAAATCGTTCATCGCGCGAACCTGTATCCGCACCAATTTATAATTTAATTAACTATGATGATTGATATTATTATACATCGGGACTTCAACATAGGTTGAGTATTTATTCAACGAGAGATATTGCTCACTATTTGATCATCAAAGGGAGAAATAGGTACGCTTCAGCACTCGATGGAATAACCTGATACGAATATCCATCATCAGCTACAACGAGAATCGTTCCATTTAGATCTGTCCTCCAGATATTGCTCCCCCTCGCCACCAAACGCGCCAATGTTTCAGCCCCGGGATGTCCATACGGGTTGTCTCCAACAGAAATGACTGAATCGATGGGTTGAACCGCATTAAGAAATTCAACACTTGTGCTGTAATTACTGCCGTGGTGAGCCACTTTTAAGATATCAGCCGCGATGGGGGTTCCTCTTGCCAAAATCTCTGATTCAACTGTGCTATCAATATCGCCGGTGAACAAATATTCAATATCCGAGTGGTCTAACAACATAACCAATGACGCATCATTCGTGTCTGGATTTTCCAACCCAGACACCGGATTGAGTATATATGCTGTGGTTGACCCCCAGGATAGTTCTCCCGGAAATTGGGCTGTCTCCAATCCCAATCCTTCATTCGTTACTGCCATCACAAAATCATTCCAAGTTTGGGTATTACCCGGATAACCATTGTATATCACTGAATCTATGGTGATATCTGTCGCCTCCAAAACGCTGATTAATCCTCCGATGTGATCACTATCTGCATGAGATGCGATCATCGCATTCAGTGTATACACTCCATTATTACGAAGATATGCCAGGACGGTTGGTCCCTCTGATACTTGACCACCGTCAAGTAAAATGCTGTATCCATCAGAGTTCTGGATCAGGGCAGAATCCCCCTCCCCAACATCAATGAATGCTATCTGGATGCTATAAGGTTGAGAAACAGCAATCTGATTAACATAAACCAGGATCCCACAGATGATTAAAAATATGCTGCTAAAGATAACGACTTTTAACCAGCTCGTACCCACCATGCCCCCACCCCTAGCTTTCACTAGATGAGCAAACATCCTGCATATGCTCAAGCTCCTCTGAGCGTGCTATCCAGAAAAGCCATCTCCTTCTGGCAGCCATCCAGCGCTCCAGTTCCCTCAACGTTTGCTCGACCAATATTTCTCCGCTTCCTCCTCCATCTGGGCCAGCCGGGTGTAGTAGTCTGGGAACTCCTTTAGATGAGCGAGGGCGATCTTGCCTGTCTGAATCTCATCATCACCAGTGACGTTTGTCTCAGAGTCGCAAGCACCATGCTCTAGTTCGACCCTGAGGCCTGCCCGGAATTCATCGAGGTCAACCTCTGTCCAGTTGATGCCCAGCACATCGCCAATCCGTTTTGCATCCTGCTGTGTAAATTCTCGCTTCGGTGACATACAATCCTCTCCTCTATCAATTTGATTGGTATTTGCTTTTACCTGCCATATTTTGAACCAGACTTGTTCTACCCTGCGTTTGCTCCTATTTTCTTACGGAAGCGCTTAGGTTCTCAAATAACCCAGGATATGTGAAAACACGACTTCGTCTAAATGATCTTCTGGAAAGCTCAATAAAACAACGGATTCGATATGCCATTACTATACATCAATTTGATATGTGGTCAACTTATTTACATCCCTCCTGTATCCGTCATGCAGTAAATAATATATCTGAGTTATTGGATAATCAGGACACTGAGTCCCCCTTCTCTCCCTCCCGCATGGCGAGGAGCGCCAGGAAGGCCTCTACCTCACCTCTAAATACCCTCCCTGTTCAGCATTCCCCAGCACTGCTTTGATGGAGGATACCAGGGCTCGCGCCGATTCTGCATCCAGTTCCACTGCCACACGGGCGGCTGGTCCACCGGCCTGGTTGGTGAAGTCAAGGTTCAGCGTGTACTCGAGCGGCATGTTGAATGGATGGTCATAACTCACACTAACCTGATCCAGCTTGAACCAACCAAAACCTGACTTGCCACTGCCGTTAACTTTCACTTGTTGAGCAATCATCGTGCACATGCTTATCCTCCTATGAGGTTCTTATCTAGAAATGCAAACACCTTCTGCCAACCATCCACGGCTTGCTCCTGGCGATAGTTCGGGCGGTTATGGTAGAAGAATCCATGCCCTGCACCATCATAGCGATGGAACTCATAAGTTTTGCCATGCTGTTTGAGTGCCTTTTCCAGCTGGTTCACCTGATCGGGCGTGGGGCTGTGATCATCATTACCAAAGATGCCCAGCAGC
>JBAPSY010000156.1:0-43438 GCA_049281855.1 Anaerolineales bacterium | reverse complement strand
AGTTTGGTGACCATCTCCAAACCTGACATGCCTGGCAGACGAATATCCAATACCACCAGGTCGAGCGGTACCGAGGAGCTGATAAGCAGCGCCTCTTCGGCAGAAGGCACTTCCAGCACGTCGATTTCCGCTCCTAGTGTCTTGATGCTGGCTGTCACCATGCGCCCGACTTCGTGATTATCTTCTACCACCAAAACCCTGTAGGCAGCCATAGTGGATTCATTCTATCATGGTTTTAAAAACTGGAGCAGCCAGCGGAGACTGCCACTAGCTGCACCATATTCTGAGAAGGGGAACTAAGTCCCGGGCCGGGTTTATTCCACGCGCCAGCAAGCCACCAAGTGGTCATTGCTGACTTCGCGGAAAGGTGGCTCCTCAATGCCACACACATCCAGCGCTACCGGGCAGCGTGGGTGGAAACGGCAACCACCAGGCGGGTTCAATGGGCTGGGCACATCGCCTACCAGGAGGATGCGCTCGCGCTTCAGGGTGGGGTCCGGGATGGGGATGGCAGACATTAATGCCTGGGTATAGGGATGAAGGGGATTACGGAAAAGCTCTTCCCGGGTGGTCATCTCCATCATCTTGCCAAGATACATCACAGCCACCCGGTCTGAAATGTGCTCGACCACGCTCAGATTGTGGGCGATAAACAGGTAGGTGAGACCAAATTCGCGCTGCAGCTGCTTAAGGATGTTAAGCACCTGTGACTGGATAGAGACGTCCAACGCGGAGACGGGCTCATCGGCGACGATGAACTTCGGGCGTAATGCCAGGGCGCGGGCAATACCAATGCGCTGGCGCTGACCACCCGAGAACTCGTGCGGGTAGCGCCGAGCATGATAATCCTCCATACCTACCTTGCGTAGCATCTCGATCGTGGTCTCGAAACGCTGGCGCGGGGTACCCACATTGTGGATTTTCAATCCCTCAGAAATTGACTCGCCGATCGGCATGCGAGGGTCCAGGGAAGCATACGGATCCTGGAAGATAATTTGCATGTTGCGGCGCATGGCTTTCAGGTCTTTTCCCTTCAACTTGGCTACATCTACGCCGCCGAAGAGGACTGAGCCGCTGGTCGGCTCGATCAGCCGTAGCAGGGTGCGCCCGACCGTGGTTTTGCCGCAGCCTGATTCGCCTACCAGACCAACCGTCTCGCCCTCGCGGATGTTAAAACTGATGTTGTCCACCGCTTGCACCCAGGCAACGACGCGTTGCAACAAACCGCCGCGTACCGGGAAATATTTAACTAGCTCCTTGATCTCCATCAGGTTTTTCTTGCCATTGGTATGTACAGCTTGATCAGTCATGATTTAATTCTCCGAGTGGGTAAGATCAGGAAGATTTTAAGGGGGCTTTAAAGCCCTCAGAATCCTGGTAGAGCCAGCAGCGGCAAAGATGGTCGGGTTCGTACGGGAGCAGCTGGGGTTCCACCTGGGTGCAGATAGATAACTGGTATTCTACACGCGACCGGCAGCGGGGTGCAAACTGGCAGCCTGGGGGCAGGTTGACCAGGTTCGGTACAGAGCCGGGGATGACATCCAACACATCCTTTACCGTGCCTAGAACCGGGATGGAGGCCATCAATCCTTGTGTATAAGGGTGTACAGGTTTTTTGAATAAGGTTCTAATATCCGCCTGTTCCACGATGCGTCCGGCATACATCACTGCCACCCGGTCGGCCATCTCGGAGATCACGCCCAAGTCATGGGTGATCAGGATGACCGCGGTATCCATGCGAGTGCGCAGGTCGCGCAACAGGTCGAGGATTTGTGCTTGAATCGTCACATCCAGGGCGGTGGTGGGTTCATCTGCGATGAGCAGCTGTGGGTTCAGCGCCAGTGCCATGGCGATCATCACGCGCTGGGCCTGCCCACCCGACACCTCATGCGGAAAGGAATGTGCCTTGCTTTCGGGGTCGGGGATCCCCACCAGGGTCAACAGCTCCACCGCTTTGTTCCACGATTCTTCCTTGCCCATGTTCTGGTGGATTTGCATCACTTCTGCCACCTGGGCACCAATCTTAAAGACGGGGTTAAGGCTGGACTGCGGCTGCTGGAAGATCATCGACATGCGGTTACCGCGCATGTGCACCATCTCTGACTCTGAAAGCTCCAGTAGGTTGCGCCCTTCAAAAGTGATCTCACCTTCCACAATCTTGCCCGGGACACCAATCAAGCGCATGATGGAGAGCGAAGTCACGCTTTTTCCACAACCGGATTCGCCTACCAGTCCTAAAACCTCGCCCCGCCCGACAGTGAAGTCCACTCCATCCACGGCTTTTACCACGCCGTCCTCGGTATAAAAATAAGTCTTCAGGTTGCGAACCTCAAGCAATGTATCCTTTTTATTTGTCATGAGCGTCCTCTTCTATGCTATATAAATTCTGATCCAAATCCGCATCGTTCATCCTTGCACTAGCGTTTCGTGCATATTCCTTGCTCTTGCAAGGTGGCCACGATTGAGGCGGTACTATTAACATGATAAGAACCGGGGTCGGTAAAATCACCCTCCCGACCAAATACCGGGTTGGTTTCAGCATGGCGCCCAACCAGGGGCATGATCAACCAGTTGACACTTTTAAAGAATGCATATTGGGAATGGACGGTCACTGGTGGGTCATAGTGTAACTCGATTACCATCATCAAGGGGCTGGTCTGGTATTCCTGATAAGTCACATCTGACATGCTGAGCTGATCCCAGCGCTTGCTACCCGTCAGGCTGGTATTAACTGCACTGTTCACCAACTCAAAGGCGGGCTGACCTGGATTGATTTCCACATCCGTCCCATAACAATGCACAATCATGCCAACTGGTACTTCTTTGAAGATTGGCCAAAACCAAAGCAGGTCACCCGTATTCATGGCGATTACGGCGAAAAGGATCGAACCAAATATCACCACGGCGGTGATCCCGGCTTTGAGCAGCGATGGTGAAGAGGGATTGGCCTCAGGCATTTCTATCTCTTCAGACGCGGGTCAAGGGCATCGCGCAGCGCATCGCCCATATAGTTGAATGCCAGGTTGACGATAAAGATCGACAGACCCGGGTAGAACACCTTGGCAGGCTGCGTCCACATGTCTGACTGGTATTCATTCAGCATGTTACCCCAGGTTGGTATCGGTGGTTGGACTCCAAAACCCAGGAAGGACAGGGCGGATTCGTAAATGATCACCCCGCCCAAGTCGAGTGTTGCCGAAACGATGATCGGGGCCATGGCATTGGGGATCATGTGGCGGATAATGATGCCTAAATTCCCCAGCCCCATCGCCCTGGCAGCTTCGGTGAAATCCTGGTTGCGCAGTGAGAGCACCATGCCGCGCATCAAACGCGCCGGACCCATCCAGCCAAAGACAATCAGGATAACGGCGATGATCACTGCGCTGCTCCACTCTTGAGGTAGGAAGGGAAGCTGTATACCGCGTAATAAAGCCGAAAAAGCCAGTAGCAGTGGTAACAAAGGCAGGGTCAAAAGAAATTCAATTGTACGTTGGATGACTTCGTCCACCCAACCACCAAAAAAGCCGGACACAGCCCCAATAAACGCACCGGCTGTCTCAGCACATAGCGTGACCACAAAAGCCAACAGCAGTGAGATGCGCCCGGCATATAACAAGCGGCTGAGAACATCGCGCCCGATGGCATCCGTTCCCATGAGGTACTTCAAGGAAGGGCCAGCGTTTTTTAATATGACCCCGCTATCGTCTTTCTGGCTTACTGTCGGGTTATATGGCGCGATGACTGTAGCAAAGACGCATGCCAGGATGATAATGGTGAGGACGAACATGCTGACTACCGCCAGCTTGTGCCTACGGAAACGGGTCCAGATGATGCGTATATAACTTTCTTCTTTAACTTTTGCGAGGGTTTCGCGATCAAGCTCTGCAACAGCCATGCTCAACTCTCCTACTTGAACCGGATGCGTGGGTCTACCACGGTGTACAGCACATCACCCAGCAGTGTGGCGAACACCACCAGAATAGCCTGGATGAACAAGATGGACATCACTACCGGCCAGTCACTGGCATTGAGCGCCTCGAAGTATAAGCGCCCGATACCCGGATAAGAGAAAACCGTCTCGGTGAGGATTGCTCCTCCAAATATGCCCGGGATTTGGAAGACCACGATGGTTATGATAGGGATGAGTGCATTACGCAGGGCATGTTTAATGATTACCACCCGCTCAATCAAACCCTTAGCACGGGCCGTGCGCACATAATCCTGGCGCAGCACTTCCAACATGGAAGAGCGCATGTAACGCGACCAACCTGCCAGATAAAGCAGGCTGAGCATAACCGCTGGCAGGATGATATGCACTAATCGATCCACAAAGCTGCCTTGGGTTATATTGATCAATAACTCCAAACTACCCGGCTGGCCCTCGCGCACTAACACCGTGCCTCCCGAGGGCATATAAGGTAATCCCCATTGTTTAAAGCCGTACGAGAAGATCAGGATGAGCATCAAGCCGAACCAGAAGACTGGCATGGCGGAACCGAAGAAGGCAAAGGTAGTCACGGCATAGTCGGTACCGCTATACTGGTGTACACCCGAATAAATGCCAATGGGGATGGCTATGATCAGAGAGGCTACTGTGGCAGTCGTCATCAAGATCAGAGTGTTCCCAAGGCGGCTTTTCAGCAGAGAGGTAACCGGTTGCCCGGCCGCCAGTTTCCACGACCAGCCAAAATCCAAGCGCAGGATGCCACGGTTGGTGCCATGGAAGCCGGAATACTGCTTGAGCAACCCGGTCGATCCGGTCAGACCGGTAATCTTCAGCCACAATCCACCCTCTGGGCGCGGCAAGCCCTCGGTCACTGGAAAGTTATAGGTAGTATTCTGATCAACTGTGACGGTGGATTTAACCCCGCCCGCATCCGCGATGGTGATGGTCTCCGCCACCACTTTGACCACAGTACCAAAAGTGATCAGGTCCTCCGGTCGCGCTCCTTTGGCTGGAGGTTTAACCTGGAGGCGCTCGGCGTAGAACTGGTGCGTGCCCATTTCCTTGCCCCACACCCAAATCTCGTAACCAGGGTTGAGCAACGCCGGTCCTGGGTCAGTCCAGAAACGGGCATAATTCCACAGGAGGGTTTTCTCGCCGGTATCCGAGTTAATATCGATTTTTTGCTCGCCGCTGGCACCGAGCCTCGGGTAGCGGTAGTTTCCCAAACCAACATATACCCAATCGGCACCCAACCAGTCATCCCCGATCAGCCAGGTCAGATAGCGCAGAAAGATAGGCTTGTCCAATCCTAAATAGGATTCCAAACGGGCCATATCCGCTTCAGAAGGACGCAGTCGCTTGTCGCCAATATTTCTCAACCCGGCCAGCGGTCCGCCAGGGGCGATGTTCAGCAGGACGTAGATCGCCACCGTTGAGAGCAGCACCACGATGATCATCTGGAAGACACGACGGATCAGGTAATTGGTCATACACACCTCCAAAATAATTCGTGCAATTCATGTAGGGCAAATTTCCATAGCATCCAATATTTGGCGGCTGTGGAAAGTTGCCCTGCAGATGAATTATGAAGCTTTTAAAGTCACTATTATTACTATTTACCAAGATTTAGGTTCAACAAGTGTATTAAATTCTTAACAATAATGGATAAGGGGTTGATCTTGCTGCATACAAATGGCATTTGCATTAGAAAAATTGGCAAAGAATCGTTCCAATAACAAATGTTGCCATTGCGAGGAGCAGTTTGCGCGACCTGCGCCCCGAGCCAGGCGAGGGGGAAGCAATCTCCAACGTGCTTGGAGGAGATTGCTTCGGTAAAAATCGCCTCGCGATGACAACATTAACTTTCATACATCCCCAATGATTCAGGAAGGATGGTGGCAGTCGTATGACTGCCACCATCATGTTAATTCAACAATAAGCTTTGACTACGTACAAGCATTTCAAATAGTGCTATTTGGTGCAGCCCGCACCGTAGTCGAAGTTTTCGATATTCCAAAACTCGCTGTTGTTGGTTGGGTCCATGATGAAGTTGCACATATCTGGACGGGTCGCTGCCAGCTTGAGGCGCAGGAACAGAGGTACCACCGGCAGCTGATCACCAAAGAGGCGCTGGGCTTCCTTGGCGGCTTCCTCATAAGCTGCTTCGCCAGGTAACGACTGAAGCTGGGTGTTGCAGACGGTATCGTAAGTCGGGTCGCTGAAGCCCCCGTAGTTCTGCCCTGACCAGCCATTTTCCGCCGTTGCCATTTGGGTGCTCAAGTACAGGTCGCAGGACGGTTGGACGCCGGTCAACCAGGCAAATTGGCCCAGGTCGAACAGACGACCAGCTAACCGGCCATCCGGACCAGAGGCAAACCACTCACTAGCAGGGTGGTAACCCAGGGTGACCTCGATACCGCAGCCAGCCAGGTTCTGAGCCAGGATCTGGGTGACCTGCTGGCGCATGGCTGCTGTGGTGGTCTCATAGTTCATAGAAAGCGGAGTTCCATCCGGAACACCAGTTACACCCGTGGCAAGGCGCGGGGTCGCCGGGTCACCATCTGCATCCAGCCAGCCGATCTCGTCCAACAGCTTAGCAGCAGCAGCCGGATCATAAGGCCAATGCTTGACTTCAGCATTGAACATTGGGTGGTTGGGTGGAATATAGGTATCTAGCACGATCGACTGACCGTACAGGACGGTATCAACCACTGACTGGCGATCCATACACATGGCAATCGCCTGGCGCAGGCGGACATCCCCATACGGTCCTTCACCGTTACCGTCCTTATCCCAGCCAGCGAAGACGCCGCTGTTGACGATGGACTCTACGGGGTGAACGTCGTAATCAACGTGCTCCCAGGTGGTGCCGGTGACGAAGGTGGCGTTGATCTGCCCCTTGGCTTGCAGCTGGAGCAACAATTGCGACTGGCCATCCAAAGCAGTGGTCTGGTCAACAATATCGCATTCACCTGCCAGGACTGCGGCGATGAGTGCGTTGGCGTCACCAGCGGTAATGCGATAGACCAGGTTGTCAAACTTGGGCAGGCCTTCACTGGCGCGGAAGTAGTTCGGGTTCTTGTGAGCTGTGATCTGCTCGCCCTTTACCCACTCGTCAATGATGTAAGGACCCCAGCCCATCCACAGACCTTGGGCATCAAACTCGGTCACCAACTCAGCCCCGGTGTATTGCCCCAGGATATGCTGCGGCAAAGGTTGCCACACTTCAATAAAATAGGTCGAGTCCATGAAGCCTGGTAGACCAGTCCAGACATTGGTCAGGTCATCCGGGGCTGTATAAGAAGCTGTGTGCTCATAGGCATAGCGGCTTGCAGCCGGGACATCGGGATCGCCATTTAACTGGAAATCATAAACCGAGTCAGCTGCAGTCAGCGGGGTGCCATCCGACCAGAGTAGACCGGGCAGCCACTTAAAGGTGACCTCCATCTGGTCCATTTCTGTAACGTTGGTGCCATCATATACTACGGCACAATCTGTTGAGCGGCAGCCAGCCGGGCGCACTTTGGTGCCCTCGGTGGTGCCGGCTGTGGCGGTCAAAGTGGCGATTTCGCTCAAATCATTAACCACCGTGTCACCTGCCTTGACGGGCACCTTATTGATCACGGCATCGCCATCAGCCAGGCTGGGCAGCTTCTCCAGGATCACAGGCTGGTAGGCAAAGGTGTTGGTGTCATACGGGCCATCCCAGATGGCTTGCTGAACCTGACTGGTGGCCAGCATATTGCTGCCATAGAGGAACATCGTATCAGGCTCCTGGCCCAAGCAGACGACCAGGGTGCGAGGGGCAGCTTCGGTTGCCACAACGGGTTCAGGGGTGGCGGTTACAACCACTTCCTGAATTACGGGAGTACCAGCTACCTGGACTTCCTGGGTCACAACAACGGTTTTGACAACTTCCGTCGGTGTGCATGCCGCGAGCGCTAAGGCAACGAGCGCCAAAAAGCTCAGGGCTAAAAAGATTGATTTACGGGACATTATTTTTCTCCTCCAAAGAGAATTTAGTTTGGTTTGGATTTTTGCTTAATAAATTATGGTCTTGCGTTTATAACATGACGTTATTCCCGAAGAACCACCTCCTTTCAGGGGGTTAGGTTAATTTGTGGAGGATAATTATAACGAATTCCTAACCTTTTGTTAACGTCTGAAATATACTCAAAATCCTCCAATTGGTCAATGGTCGCCTTTATAATCCATTGTTGTCATTGCGAAGAGTGTTCTTTGCGCTGCTTGCCTCTTCATCGCTTGTAAAGAGCACTCGCGATGCTTCGGGCCAGCAAAATACGCTGAAACGCCCTCGATAACATAAATCACGGGCAGCCTTCCCCGTAATTAAACAACTCCAAATCCGAAAAGATACTCTCGGCCACTGCCTGTTGAGGGATACCACATAAATCGGGGCGTCCTACAACCACCCGGTAATGCCAGTAGAGCGGCAGGGCGGGCAGGTCTTCAGCAAAGATGGCTTGCGCCTCAGCATGCTTTTCGACGTGCTGGGGTGTGTCAGACAAAGAGTAAAGTGCATCCAGGCAGGCCTGGTCATACTGAGGGTTGCTATAACCGCTGGCATTTACTCCCCCCCACCCTTTTGGGTAGTCAGGATATGGACCAGGGATTTCATTGGTAAGGTACAGGGAACAGGGCGGCTCTATAGCTGTCATCCAGGCAAACTGTGCCAGGTCGAACTGCCGCCCAAACACTGGCCCATCGGGACCGGATGCCAGGTATTCCTGCACAGATTGGGGAACGATATCCAATTGTATGCCACACAGTTGTAGATTATCCTGAATCATCTGTGTGGCTACCTGGTGTTCTGAATCGTCTGAGACCAAATACTGCAGCATGAAGGCTGTTCCATCGGCAATGCCCTCTACGCCCTGAGCAATTCGTGGAGTGGAAGGATCATTATCGGCATCCTGCCAACCAGCGGAAGTCAGCAGGTCAGAAGCTTCTTGCGGATCGAATGCATAATGCTTTGCCTCCGAGTTGTACAAAGGGTGTACCGGAGGCACATACAGGTCAGCCACTTGCATCTGCCCTCCGGAGAGTTGATCAACTAACCCCTGTCGATCAATACACATCGCCACGGCCTGGCGAACTTCACGGGAAGCAAAATAAGATGGACGGTCCGTGTACAAGGGATTGGTATCGAACTCCAATAAATCCCAAGCAAATGCCGTCTCAAAAACGAGGGAGACCCTCCCTTCATCCTGGAGCTGTATCAGTGAGGCAGTCTCTGCCTCAAGACTTGTCGTCTGGTCCACCAAATCACATTCTCCTGCCAGCACTGCAGATAGGGCTTCGCGGTCATCAGTTACGAAACGGTATACCAGGTTGTCAAAGTATGGTAAACCTTCGCCTGCCCGAAAATAAAGCGGGTTAGCGTGTAATGATATATGGTCACCCGTAATCCAATCATCCAGCACGTACGCCCCCCAACCCAGCGGCCTTCGGGAGGAAGCCTCAGCGCCGGGCAGCTCGGTGACCGGAATGTTTGCCCAGGCATGCTGGGGTAGAGGTGAAAAGAACTTCGCCTGATACAGACCATCTACGTAACCAGGAACGCCCACCCATTCCACGGTCAAGTCATCCAATGCTTTGTTAGAGGCTGTACGACTCACTTGCTCAGGCCAAGCAGACGGGTACAAGCCAAGGGCGACCTCATATGAATAAACTGAATCTCCCGCAGTCAGGGGTGTACCATCTGACCACTGCAAATCTGAAAGTAGCCTGAAATGCAACACGAGCTGGTCCATCTGCACTGGATTGGTGCCCGAATAGGCCTGCGCACAAGCAAGCTCGCTGCAACCACTTGGCCGGTATAGCACCCCATCCTCCAGGTTGGTCAGGTTTCCCTGTGCATCCACGATCAAGTCTCCTGTAACCACCTGCACATTCTGGAGCAGGGCATCCCCGTTTGCCAGCGAGGGCAATTTAGCTAAGATCACCGGTTGGGCTGTGAAGTTCTTGATGTCGATGGGACCGTCATAGATGGCTGCCAGGACACTCTGTTCAGAAGTGGATATGGCATCGTATAGGAAGAGAGAACGTGGCTCATGTACCAGGCAGATAGTCAACAAGCGAGGTGGTGACGGAGTGAGAATGGGCGTCACTGTCTCCTGCGATGGTAGGGATGTAACAGTCGTCGTGGAAGTTTGCAGGGTAGGAATATTTACAGACTTTAATCCTCCATTGCTGCATGCCACCATCCCAAGAAGCAGAATAGCTCCAACTAAGTTTTTAAGGTGCATGCTAACTGAGGCGTGCCTGGATACCAAGATGGAAGGAATTTTCATTAATCCAGGCAGTTAGCGTCTGAGATATGTCGTTTGAATTTGAAAATGGATAAGACTTAATTTGAGGTCTGAAGAGGAGTACGGTCAGGTCAATTTTATTGCGGGAACCATGCGCTGCTTCCCAAAGTAAACGCTCCCGACCATTATCCGGGGGACGTTGTCGGTTCACCCAATTTTTTATCATTCTGCGTAGGAGCGCATCTGATTTTTTATCCATAACTCACCGCCATTCTACCAATTGAAAGGCTTATCATAAACTAAGCACTTCCACCAATCGCTCATTATCAACAGAGTAGTGATCTGGCCTAAGTAAACTCATACCGCATCTCGGGAAAAATCTCACCTGCCAATATGCCCAGGCTATGTTTCAATCCCTGCCGGCCATAATGCAAGCGGGATTTAACCGTCCCCACAGGGATATCAAGGATCTCTGAAATCTCCTGTAAGGAGAGGTCGTTGACGTAATAAAGAACAACCACTCCTCGGTGGGAAAGAGGCAGCGATGAGATTGCTTGCTGTACTTGCTGCCAGGAGTCATCCATCTCCGCCTGGTAAGCAGGAGTATCCTTGTGCGTGCCTGCCAGCCAATCAGCCACATCCTCCAAAGGACGGAGCCAGCGCTGCCGCCGTTTGACCCAGGTATATGCAAGGTTGGTCGTCATGCGGTACAACCAGGGTTCAAGAGGTCGGCATGGGTCGACATGAGCAGCAAAGCGATGCAAGCGCAGAAAGACATCGTGTAAGAGGTCAGCTGCTGCTTCCGAATCTCCAGTGATCGCTATGGCAGTACGAAAAACCAATCCCCGGTGGCGGTCATATAGCACACCCAAAGCTTCGAGACTGCCAGCTTGCAAGCTGATGATCAATTCAGAATCTGAAATTGCATTCAACTTCGCCGCACCAATCGACATGCCAGCTTCCTTGATTAAATTACTCCATTGATACATGAATGGTTCAAAGACGGTTTGTCAAAAAGACGAAAAAGCCACTCAGGTTGGAGCCGTACCCGGTGGGCATTAAAGATCTCTTCAAGTATACGTCTTAAAAAAACATACTACTAGATTGATTATACATCTTTCTGCAAGAATTAACCTGCCATTTGTAACCAATAGCATTTTAAGATCAATCATTTTCATCCTGACTCAGGCGCATTCTCACATAGGAGGCATAGCGTTTAGGATGAACCTCCCCACGTTCTACGGCTGCCAGCACAGCACAGCCAGGCTCATGTGTATGAGTACAATCGCTGAATTGACAAGCATCCACCAATCCACGCAACTCAGGGAAATAACCATCGAGCTCTTCCGTCTGTATATCCCAAAGCGCCATTGCTTTAAGACCAGGCGTATCCGCTACATATCCCCCATTCAGCAAGCGAAATAATTGGCGTACTACGGTTGTGTGCCTGCCCTTCTCCGTCATCTGACTTACAGTGCGGACAGCCAAACCAAGTCCTGGTTGGATGGAATTGAGCAGACTGGATTTGCCTGCCCCTGATGGACCGGCAAAGACTGAAAGCTTCCCGCACAGCCTCTCAGCTATTTCCATAATGCCAACACCACTTTTGGCTGAAGTATAAATAAGTGGGTATCCAAGGGGTTCGTAATGGGAAAATAGCTCCTCCGCATAAGCCATACCCACCAAATCCACTTTATTCGCCACGATTAATACCGGAATACCCTGTTTTTCAGCCACCACCAGGAAGCGATCCAGCATCCCTGGTCGCAGCGTTGGCTTAGCACAGGAAAAGACAAAGACTGCCTGGTCTAGGTTGGCAACGAGGATCTGTTGGTACTCTCCATGCGGAGTGGGTGCCATCCGGGAGAGCAAGTGTTGTCGCGGTTCAACTGTTTCGATCATCCCCTCTCCACTTGGTAGCGGCGTTACTTGCACCCAATCGCCCACCGCAACGATGTCCCCCAGGCGCTTGCCTTGTTTCAGCCTGCCGCGCAGATGACAGGTAACACTACCCGTTTCAGTCTCAACGGTGTAAAAACCAGACTGTGAGCGAACAATCAAGCCACGCAAGCTGATTACATTTCTCTACGGCGTTGAGGTTTCTGTTACTTCAGGTGTGGCCGTCTCAGTCACCTCTGGTGTGGGGGTAGCCACCACCCCGACCTGGGCCTCCCATGGATAGCGCATCTGTGGGCTGCCCATGAAATAAATTTCCAGAACGCGGCGGAAGATCGGTTCGGCCACCACCGAGCCTTCACCCCCATTCTCCACCAAGACAGCCACAGCGATATCGGGGCGATTTTCACGCCCGGCAAATGTATAGCCTGCAAACCAGGCATGTGGGTTACTGTAACCCGATTCTGCCGTTCCGGTCTTTGCTGCCACCGGGATACCTGTGCTGCTGACAAAACTGTTAACGCCATACGAGCTAGTGCGATACGCCGTACCACGCGGGTTCATGACAACACTAACCATGGCTTCCTGGACAATCGACAGATTTTCTGGTGAGACAGGTAAAGTTCCGCGCATGATTGGGGTAAAGACGTAAGTCGGATCACCAACAACGGGCACAATTTTGTCAATGACACTGGGTGTGTAAAGGTTCCCACCATTACCCACTGCAGCGATAAAGTCCGCCACTTGAAGCGGGGTGATCAACGTATTGCCTTGGGCAATTGCTAGGTTGACTGCATCCACCTGACTGGTCGGGTCGGGTATTTGCCCGGGGACATCACCAATCTCAATGCCAGTTGAGCTGCCTAAACCGAACCCACGTGCCGTGTCCGAAATGGCGTTGAACATGCCCCGGTTATAAAAATCCAATCCGATATGCCAAAACCAGGGGTTGCATGAACGCATCAGGCCTTCTAGTAAGGTAAGCCTGCCGCTGGCCTGGGTTTTACCATCTTGCAAGTAATGATCATATGTCCAGTCATGAGGCTCCATGCCTGGAAGTTCGGTGAAAAAGTAACCACAATCGTATTCACTGTCCTTGGTATACAACCCGCTCTGCAAAGCTGCCGACATGGTCACAATCTTAAAGACTGACCCGAGTGGGTACTGACCCAGGGTTGCCCGATTGAGCAGAGGAGTGGTGGTTGGGTCATACAAATCAATGATCATCGAGCCAGAATTGTAGTTGGCCGGCTCGAACAAATTGGGGTTAAAACCAGGCGAAGAGAGCATCGCCAGCACCCTACCCGTATCCCGCTCCAAGACAACGATGGCTCCTAACATGCCATTACTAAGGGCGTTACTTCGCTGCAGGCCTCGCTGCAAGGCATAATCGATGGTGGTATAGACTGCCTCAGCAGGCTGAGCTTCCTTGGCCGCAAGTTGCGTGACGATATTTTTATTAGGATCGACCACATATAAAACCCCACCACGCACGCCTGCCAGCGCATCTTCAGCGAATAATTCCAATCCATCGCGCCCCACGCGTTCATCGACCCGATAGCCCAGACGTTTGTAATAATCCACTTCATCCGGCTGGATCAGACTCATATAACCTAATACATGAGGGGCGATGCCGTCATCAAAATAATAGCGGGTACGAAATGGTTGCAAGAAAACCCCTGAGTAGCCTGCCAGAACCGCCTCACGGGAAGCCAAGGCATCCACAGATATATCCGCCACTGGTAGGTAATATCCAAATGGGCGCCAGGCTTCAATCATCCCAGACAAAGTCTCGGGACGAACACCTGTAAGACTGTAAATTTCACCCAGCAGTCCATCTTCCTGGTTAGGGTCCACAGCGGCAGTATCCAGACCGATAGCGACGGCATCCGCTTGAGCGACCAAGGCAGTACCATCGCTGGAATAAATATTACCTCTCGATGGGATGCGATAGTCCATCAACAGATTATTCCCTCCACGCAGCTCGGGTAGGATTAACGAATCCTCCCATTGGATGCGCCATTCCCCGTTTTCCAAGCTCAGGTTCATCATCGTCTCGCGTTCAATATCACCGACAAGGATGCTGTGCAGGGTTACTTTATAACCCACCTGACCACTTTCTGGATTTTTTAAGGAAGAGAGAAGCGAATAATCCCAACTACTCAGGGCGGCTTCATTCGCTACGCCCTTATAGTGGGCGGTAAAATTTTCTTCGCTGATGGCATCCTGGCTGACTTTGGTCAACATTGCATACATGGCAGGATATTCTTCCGCTTTCCAATGGTCAAGATAGATTTGTGCGGTCACCTGGGGGTCTGGAACGCTGGTCGTCTGGACCTGAGGTTGAGGCAAGGACGGTGTTGGCAATGCAGTTTGGGTCGGTCCTTGCGGAGGGGTTGTCGATTGGCTACATCCAAGCAGGATGAATGCCATGACAATAAGGATCATAGGACGAATTTTCATGACTTTATTTATCACACTTCTACGAGGAGAAACATCTGATCGTTCAGCTTCAAGCAAAATCGCATGCCTTTTCTTTCAAAATCTGGTGATATACAGGGCAATCATATCCAAGTGCAGCCTGGCAAGCTTGGGGAATATCAACTTTCGGGGGAATTCCTAATTTTATTAAATTACGGATCAGGTGGCATAAAGGCAAACCCATCACATTGGCAAAGCAGCCCTGCAGATTTTCGACTGGATGAAAGCCGGTATGTTGAATGGCATAGGCACCGGCTTTATCCATCGGATCACCGCTTGCTACATAGGCTGCGATCTCTTCTTCGCTGTAATTTCGCATCGGTACGTCTGTAGTGCATAAATCGGACAATATTGTACCATCCTGGGTGTTCAAGATTGAAATTGCTGTGAGCACCTGGTGGGTGTGTCCGCGCAAGCGACGCAGCATCTCACCTGCTTCACTTTGGTCGCTTGGCTTGCCTAGAATCTCGGTATTTTCGCTCATCCCATGGTCTATGACGGCTGTATCTGCAGCTATGATCACACCGTCAATACCTGCTAAAATGGCTGCAGAATATGCCTTGTGTTTTGACAAACGCTGTACATATTCCTCCCCAGCTTCGCCTGGCAAGGGTGTTTCATCCACCTGGGCTGATAGGAGAACATACTCCCACCCACCTAGAGACAGCAACTCTCTCCGGCGAGGGGAATTGGAAGCCAGATAAAGCTGTGCAGTTTTACTCTTCCCTGGACGCATATTCGGCGATTCTAACACACTCTCGCTCTGGTTCTTTCCATGAAGGAGTTGTAAAATGTAAGAGTGTTTTATGGGACTGATGCATTTAGGAGATTTTCATGCGCGAATTGCAAGAAAGAATCATGCGTGAAGGTAAAAATCTGGGCAATGGCATCCTCAAAGTGGATGGGTTCATCAATCATCAAGTGGACCCGATGTTGATGGATGCTTGCGGGAGAGAACTGGCGCGTCGTTTCAGGAGCATCGGAGCAACAAAGGTCTTGACGGCTGAAATCTCTGGCATCGCTCCAGCGGTGTCCACTGCTTATCACCTAAAACTGCCGGTCGTATATGCCCGTAAGCACAAACCAATAACAATGCCTGACGAAGTCTTCCTCACTCTCAGTCCCTCTCACACAAAAGGGCGCATGGTCGAACTGATCATTTCACCGGAGTATCTGGGGGATAGAGAGCGCGTGCTCATCATTGATGACTTTCTGGCAACCGGCGCCACCATCCTGGGGTTGGTACGATTAGCCCAAATCGCAGGCTCCACCATCGTCGGCATAGGGGCACTGATCGAAAAAACCTTCGAGGGTGGTCGGACCGCATTATCTTCCCTGGGGATACCAGTTGAAGCCCTGGTACAGATATTTTCAATGGAAGGTGACCAGATCAGATTCGCCCCGGAAGAGGGTTAATGGACGTGATTGCTGTCCTCGATTTTGGCTCTCAATATGCCCAACTTATCGCCCGGCGGGTACGCGAAGCGCATGTTTACAGCGAGCTATTCCCCTGGAATGAATCACAAGATAAGGTGTTGTCGTCAAAGCCCAAAGGGTTCATCCTGTCTGGAAGCCCTGCATCAGTCTACGACCCAGAAGCCCCGTATATTCCTGCATATATCCTAGAAAGCAGGCTGCCTATATTGGGAATCTGTTATGGGATGCAGGCACTCACTTACGTATTGGGTGGGTTGGTGGCAGCCTCGACCAAACGTGAGTATGGCCCTGCGGAGGTGGAGACGATTCTCAGCACCCAGCTTCTAGCTGAGGGCAAGCGATCGGTCTGGATGTCGCATGGTGATCGCATCGAGCGACCTCCAGAAGGTTTTGTAACCCTCGCGCGCAGTGCTAACTCACCTTTTGCAGCCATTGGGGATTTACAGCGACGCTACTTTGGTGTTCAGTTTCATCCTGAAGTAGGTCATACTCAGGGAGGGAGAGAAATTCTTCGCCGATTTGCAGTCGAGGTTTGCGCTGCTCAACCAGAATGGACGCCTGAATCAATCATCACAGAAGCAGTACGTCATATCCAGGCTCAGGTGGGCAAGGAGCGCGTTTTATCTGCAGTTAGCGGAGGGGTAGATTCCAGTGTGGCTACAACATTGGTTCACCGCGCAGTGGGAGATCAGCTGGTGGCAGTATTTGTGAATAATGGACTGCTTCGCCTGGGGGAAGCTCCGCAGGTGGTGAAAGTTTTTCAGAACACAATGGGGGCTGAACTCGTTACCATAGATTCAGTTGACGATTTCATGAATGCCCTGCAGGACATCACCGACCCGGAACTAAAAAGACGCATTATTGGTGAAAAATTCATTCGCATCTTTGAAGCTCAGGCACGCAAGCTTGGCAGACCGCATTTTTTGGTCCAGGGGACGATCTATCCGGACGTAGTCGAATCCAGTGCTCCAGATCGAGCTCAAGCTGCTAGGATCAAGAGTCATCACAATGTTGGCGGGTTACCAGAAAACATGCACTTCGAGTTGGTTGAACCATTGCGTTATCTCTTCAAAGATGAGGTACGCCAAGTAGGTGAGGCTCTTGGTCTTCCCCATGAACTCATATGGAGGCAGCCCTTCCCTGGGCCTGGGTTGGCTGTACGCTGCCTGGGAGAGGTTACGCCACAACGTTTGGACCGTTTGCGACTCGCTGATGCGATATTTACCAGTGAGCTTGCGGCCGCCGGTTTGTTACGCATGAATGAAGAAGAAGGTACTGCACAAGCCTTTGCAGTGTTGCTTCCCGTGCGCTCTGTGGGTGTGATGGGAGATAATCGCACCTATCAGGAAACGATTGCCCTGCGCGCTGTCACCACTGACGATTTTATGACCGCTGATTGGGCTCGCTTGCCCTATGAGTTGCTGGCACGGATTGCTAACCGGATCGTCAATGAAGTTGCCGGGGTTAATCGCGTGGTCTATGATATAACCAGCAAACCACCAGCGACCATCGAATGGGAATAAAAACTTGGGAAGTCTTTTCTACCAAACCGGATCGAAAAAGCAACTAATAAACCATTATTTCGTATAATGGTATAAGTCTCAAGAGAGGAGAATACTATGGATTTCGGATACGTACTAAAACGGGCGTGGGAGATCATCTGGAAATTCAAGGTGTTATGGATTTTCGGCATCTTGGCTAGCTGCGGGCAAGCCAGTGGTTCGAGTGGAAGCAACTCTGGATATCGTTTCTCGAGCCACGAAAGTAATATCTCACCACAAATTCAACGTTTCTTCAATCAGCTTGACCTTTCGGTCATAGCCATTCTGATTGCGATTGGCATCATTATCGCCCTTGCCCTAATCGTCCTGGCCATATTACTGGGAACTGTCGGGCGGGTCGGATTGATCCGTGGCACGATGAAAGCTGAGCAAGGTGCTGAACGACTCACGTTTGGCGAGCTGTGGCGCGATGGTCTTACTTATTTCTGGAGGGTGTTCGGATTGAACTTGATCATCGGGCTGATTATCTTTGCGGTGATCTTGGCTTTATTCATCGTCGGGGCAATCCTCACCGGACTAACCTTAGGCTTGTTCTTAGTTTGTTTGATCCCTCTTATCTGTCTGATCATCCCGGTGATGTGGGCTGTGTCAGTTGTGATCGAGCAAGCAAATGTAGCCCTGGTGGTGGAAAATCTGAGCATCACCGAGGGGATAAAACGTGGCTGGCAGGTGGTGTGGGCGAATCTTGGCACCATGATCGTAATGTCGCTTATTCTGATTTTAGGTGTCGGGCTGATTGGCGGGGCAATCATTGGCTTGCCCCTGCTGGTCGTCGCTGCCCCGCTGGTTGTCGGTGTGACAACAGGAACTGCAGAAGCCATTCGAAATGGATTGCTTGTCTCCGGAGTGTTCTTTATTATCTACCTGCCGGTTTTACTCGTTCTGAGTGGTATCCTGCGGGCTTACACCTCATCCGCCTGGACACTTACCTTTTTGCGCCTAACCCAAAAACCCTCACAGCAACAACTCGAGGCGCCTAGCATACCAGAGAATTCTGAGACGCCACCTGCATAGCGTGCGTGACCGCTGGATAAACCAACGGACAAGATAATACCGTCTGTAACGCAAGTTAAACCCTTGCGTTACTATTTAAATAGACAAGCATTTAATCTATGGCTTAAACGTTAAATCTCAATCGAGATTATAATTAATCTGGTTGCTGTATACTGGTACCTTACTATGGATTTTGCGATAGGAGAGGATTAAAATGGATGAGCTGATAAAATTGGTATCGCAAAAAACCAGCGTACCGAAAGACAAGGTGGCCTTTGAGGCAGTAATAAACTTTCTTAAAGAGTAATTACCACCCAGCATCGCTTGATAGCTTGATACATTAATCGCTGGTGGTAGCCTCCCTGACAATCTGACCAAAGGCCTTGGGGGCTTGCTAGGTGGAAAGAAATAAAAACTAAAAAAAGGAGAAAAAAAATGGCTAAGATCGTTGATGTCGAAGGGATTGGAACCAAATATGCCGACAAACTCACTAAGGCAGGTATTGGTACTACCGATGCATTGCTAAAGACTGGCGCAACTCCCAAGGGTCGTAAGGAACTTGCCGAGAAGACCGGTATAGGTGACGCATTAATCCTGAAGTGGGTCAATCATGTTGATTTGTACCGCATCAAGGGCGTCGGATCAGAGTACTCTGAATTGTTGGAAGCCGCCGGAGTGGACACTATTCCAGAATTGGCTCAAAGGAAAGCCGCCAATCTCATTCAGAAGATAGTGGCTGTTAACCAGGAAAAGAAACTGGTGCGCAAGCTGCCAGTCGAGTCGCAGGTGGCAGGCTGGATCGAACAAGCGAAGAAGTTACCAAGAGTAATCAACTATTAACCCGGCAGTAAAAACCTATTTCTCGTTCTGCGAGGAACGCGTTTTTGTTATTTGGAGGGTATCATGCCTTCTCTTAATCGTATCCAATTAATTGGGCACCTGGGGAAGGACCCTGAGGTGCGTTTCACTCCCAAGGGTAAGAAGGTTTGCACTTTTAGCGTCGCAATAAGCCGCCGTTGGAAGAGCAGCTCGGGAGACGTTAAAGAATCCACCGACTGGTTCAATGTCGAAGCTTGGGGTCACCTGGGTGAAATATGCAAGCAGTATCTTCATAAAGGGCGACTGGTATTTCTTGAGGGACAGCTACGAACAGATCGTTACGATCACGAAGGAGATACTCGCTACTACACCAAAGTGATTGCCACGCAGATGCAAATGCTTGATCGCAAAGCTGAGGTACTACCAGCCATCGAGGCAGAAGAGCCATCTGAAGAAGACGAACTACCAGCCGACCAGTAATTAATAAAAGATCAGGGATTTGGAGGATGTTCCTTATGCTCCAAATCCCTGCATTTATTTAACCACTGGGATGGTTTCCAACTGTTCTATGAGCCCTCGGATGACATCGAAACCACCCTGCCAAAAGCTGGCGCTGTGCATATTTACCCCTGCTTCGGACAATATTATATCTGGTGATTTTGATCCCCCGGCTGCAAGCAGGCTGAGATAGCGTGGCTTAAACGCTTCACCTTCCACTTTATACTGCTGATATAAGGCTAAAACCAGCAGTTGCCCAAAAGTATAAGCATAGACGTAGAATGGCGTATGGTAAATATGGGGAATGGATACCCACTCCCAACGAAATTCGTCACTTACCTCAACTGAATCCCCAAACTGGTTGCGTAAATTCTCAAGATAGACGCCGGATAGCTCATCCACGGTTGCACCCTGCTGAACTAGGTCATGAGCCTGGCGTTCAAAGATGGCAAACTGTGCCTGGCGCATGACAGTAGCATACGCATCATCGACCTGGCGAAATAGCAGAGTTTGACGCACAGATGGATCACTTTCCGCCGCCAACAGCCGGTCCACCAACATTATCTCTCCAAACGTGGAAGCCGTCTCCGCCAATGGAAGCGATGAATGGAATGTGAACAGACTGTGCTCAGCTGCTAGCTGAGAGTGGATGGCATGACCCAGCTCATGAGCCAGGGTTGCCACGTCGTCTGGATTACCCTGGAAATTTACCAGAACCCAGGGAGTGATATCAGGAGCAACGGTCGCACAAAATGCCCCACTAATCTTTCCCCGGCGTACCTCACTATCGAGGTGCTTTTGTTCGAGCACCCGGCGAGCTAAAATGGCAACCCTGGGCTCGAAACGCTGAAATGCATCAAATACCATCTCAGCGGCCTCGCTAAAATCGTACTTTTTCTCTGTTTTAACCACCGGAGCATAAATATCATAGCGACGTAAGCGTTCCATCCCCAACCAGCGTGCTTTCAGATGGAAAAAGCGTTGGAAAACAGAAATGTTGTCTTGGCACACCCTTAACAGGGTATCGACCACGTCATCGGGAATATCATTTGCCAGGTTGCGCACTGCGAGCGGGTTGGTAAAGTGCCTCATATCGAGGCTTTCATTATGCCAATCCCTTACCAGGGTCTGGTACATCTGACCCAGGATGGTGCCGTCCTGACCGTAAACACGATAGAGCTCCTGATAGGCTGCAGCGCGCAGAGTGGGATCATGGCTTCGTACAAGGACCATTAATTCTCCGCGCGTGAGCTCTTTTTTCACGCCATCTACCTCCACGTGGTACACATACCGATTGGTAAGTGTGTTGTATAAGTTGACAATTGCCATGGATCCGGTAACATCCTTAATATTGATGATCTTTTCTTCCGGTTCCGTCAGGGTATGCGGTTTGAAATGACGCATTTCTTCCAACCAATAGCGATAATCACCGGATCTAATCATCAATCGTTCAGCCGCTGTGTCATCCAAGCTCTTCCACCATAGGCTAAAAAACAGGGTGCGGTTGGCGATGATCGCCATGCGACTCTCGATGTCAGATTGAAAAGCCTGGATAACCTGATCCTGGGTATCAGCGGAAAAACTAAGGTATGCGAATTCAGCAATACGGTTAGCCAGGCGTGAGATTGCCTCAAGCAAATGGATCGCCTCTAGGAATGCCTCCTGGGGCACTTCTGGTGAAAGGCTCGGGCGTAGTGCTTCGAACTCAACAACTTTGACGTCCAGCTCATCAAAACCCGCCCTCATCTCAGGGCTGTTTTGGGCTGGAAATAGGTCGGATAAACTCCAGGGGGATTGTGAGTATGTCATTGTGATCTCCGTTTTTTTAAAGGAATTTAATTTGGTAATATCTGAATTATTACTCTATCTTCGGCAACACTATAGGTTATACATTAAACCGGATATGCACGATCTCGCCATCGTGCACCACGTACTCTTTCCCTTCCAAGCGCAAGCGACCTTTTGCTTTGGCCTCAGTTAAACCACCCAGGGTGAGGAGTTCAGCATATGGGATCACTTCAGCGCGAATGAAGCCCTTTTGCAGGTCCGTGTGAATTTCCCCCGCTGCTTCATAGGCAGATGACCCGCGATGTATGGTCCAGGCTCGCACTTCATCGGCTCCGACGGTGAAAAACGAGATCAAACCAAGCAAGTCATAGGACACACGAATGACCCGTGCCAGACCAAGCTCTGTGATGCCGTATTCTCCCATGAAAACTTCTGCGTCTTCTGGTGTAAGCTGAGCGATTTCCATTTCCAGCTTACCTTGCAGAGCTACCAGACCGGTATGTGGCTGTGAATACTCCGTTGGAGGCATTTCCTGACCCTCGTGAAGGTTGAGCAACACCAACATGGGTTTGCGGGTGAGAAAACCGAAACTCGAGAGCGTTTTTTCATCCTCGATAGTCAGGTCAATCTCGCGCAAAGGAATTTCTCGCGAGAGCGCATCTTTAAACCGCTCAAAAAGAACCTCTTCCCGATCAATTATCGATCGCTCGCGCCCACCCCCCTTTTTACGTTCCTCTACCAGGCGTTCAAACTTGCGCTCCACGGCGATCATGTCATTCAGCAGTAATTCGGAGTCCATGGTAGCAATATCGCGTAATGGGTTCACACTCCCTGATGGGTGAGGAACATTTGCGTCCTCGAAACACCGAACCACATGCAACAAGCCATCCATCTGGGTTAACAAGTTGAGCAATTGACCAGAGATTGCACTCTGACTACCCTCCAGCCCAGCAATATCAGCATAAGTCACTTTAGCGTAAATGGTCTTTTTAGGCTTAAATAGCGCGGATAAACGATCTACGCGTTCATCTGGAACATCCACCACCCCAGTGTGGACATCAAAACGACCTCCGCTGGTGGTCAATGGCTGATGACCCCGGGTCAGGGCATTGAAAACGGTCGTCTTACCCGATTGAGGTAATCCAATTATTCCAAGTCGCATTTCGTTTCTCCCACGTCAGACGAAATAACAGCATCGTCTTGATTCTCTATGGGCGATTATACTGCGGATGTGTGAACCCCTAAACTTTCATTTTAGTTTCGGGTATAATCTGTGCCATAGCTCGCCGAAGTGGCGGAATAGGCAGACGCGCACGACTCAAAATCGTGTTCCGTAAGGAATGTGGGTTCGATTCCCACCTTCGGCACCAAAAGATGCAAAAACCACCCGAAAATTATTGACGACGGGTGGTTCTTTTTATAAGTACTTGATCACATAACTAAGGAATCTCAACAGGGGATATCGTCTGAGTGAATACCTTGAAAACAGGTGGCGTTTCCAGGTGCTTTTTTACCGCACACAACTCAGCCGAGCGCACCAGGGATGGAAGATATTTTTCAGGGAACCCAGGCGGGGTTTGAATCTCCAGGTCTACATTTTCGATCATGCCTGTCGTTTGGTTCCTATGGGCGCGTTGGATGATCCGCATACCTTCTGTTGGTAGATTGCGCTGCTTGCAAAACCCGAGCACGTAAATCCCTGCACAGGTTGCTATCGACGCCAGGAATAATGAAAAAGGCGTGGGTGCTGATCCAGCCTCACCACTCGGACTGGGCTGATCTGTCATCACCGTATACGGTCCAAAATGGGCATCCACACGATCACCACCAGGAAAATCGACAATCATTTCCATAAATATTTTCTCCTTCACAAGATGACATCCTACAATCATTGCTTTGGATGCAAAATGTCCTTAAAAGTTGCCCTCAAGGATATGATCCAGTAACCATGAATTGGATTGGCTTGTTGACGATAAGCGAAAGTTTTTATTATGCACGATTGGATTAATTGTTGACTTTGTAGATAAAGGCTGGTCATTCAATGGCGATTTCAGACGCAACAGTCTCTCTCGCCTCACTTTTTCGCCACCAAAAGAACCAATACAAGAAGACCGAGATTATATAAAGGATGATGGTTCCCAGAAAGGGTGGACCAAAACCGTAACGAACTTGAAGAATTCCGCTGATCGTCGGGCTGATTGCCCAGCCGAAGTTCCAAGACATGCTCACCAGGCTGGCGACCATTGCTCTGGAAGATGGTTCCACTTGTTCCATAACGAAAGTCTGATAAACGGGGCTACTCATGTTCATCAGTGCGACACGAATGTAATAAGCCAACCCGCTAACCCAAAATAAAGGTGAGAAGCCTAATAGAATTAAGAATGGAATCGACAGCCCTTGAGTGATTACCACAATCTGAATCTTGCCCAACCGATCTGCAAGAGGCGGAGCGGCAAGCAAACCCAGGCCCATGGCCAGCGAACCCCAGGCAAATAAAACGCCTATCACCTGGTCAGACTGGTGGTATTGGAGGCGGAAAAACACATTCATGAATGGCATGATTAAGCCCGCCCCGATGGAAGTGATGAGCATGGGCAGTACAAGCTGGGTCAATTTCTTTGGGTTTTTAGCTGCATAAGATAAAGGAGCGAAGACTGTTCGTTCTTCGTGATTGAGTCGCGGCATCCTGATTAATATCAATGGAATGATGCTTGCGGCCAAAGCGATCGAAACTACAAGGATGGAGCCTCCATACGCCTGACTGCTGACCGCCTCAACGCCCCGCATACCTGCCATCCAGCTAGGCAGGTAACCACCGATCCAACTACCCACTGAGGCAGAAACCATCTGTATCCCGGAGCTAAAGCTGAACAAATAGGTACGTTCACGTTCACCGCTGTTCTCCATCAGGAACGGGCTCATCGTCACTGCTGCCAGACTTTGTGCGACACCGGAGAGGACATTCATGGCATATAGGGTGGATGGAACCGGCCAGATGACCATCATACCAATGGTGATGCAGATGATCACCCCTGAAATGAGCAGAGATGATTTACGCCCCAAATAATCTGCCAGGTAACCCATGGGTAAGGCAACGATCAGTGCTGTGAGGTTGCTGGTGGTAACCAGGTTGCCCAATAACTTTTCATCAAAGCCCAGGCTGAGAACATAAAAATTAAACAGCAGACGAAAGATACCCAAAGCGATGCCGGCGATAATCCCATAGGTCAAATACAGGCGTGCATTGGGTCGGAAAGCGAGCAGGTGTTCGCCGTAATCTTTCATGCTGCGCCCAATCGTCGCAATCATGTCTTACTCTTTGCCTTTTACCGATAAAAATTTTCGCAATGCTTCAAACGTATCCCTCACCGCTGTTTCCCGGATGGTATAACGCTTTTCCTCCTGCGCTTCCAAGGTGACGTAGACCAGACCTGCTAAACGCAGAGCATTCAGGTGGTGGATAACTGTTGGTGGGCGCAAGCGGAGCCATCTGGCGAGCTGAGAGGGTGTCTGGGGTTTATCGCTCAAATAACGCAGGATGAGCAGGCGGGTGGGATCTGACAGAGCCTTGAGCGCCCTGAGCATGGCGTCCGGCACTACTTCCCCAGGCACCAGCGCCGCTTCTGCAGGGCGAGCCCCGAAAAGCACCACCCAATGTTTTTCTATCACACAGTCATACATCACCAATGGTGTGATCCAGTAAGAGGGTACAAACATGACTTCGTCGGCCTCTTCGAGGGCAGCGATTTTTACGCCCTGGGAAAGCTCAACGAACAGTTTGGAAAAGTCAAAGCTTGTTGAAAGCTCCTGGGCTCTCGTCAGCGCGTGTTGCAGGTAAGGTTTTATACGCCTTTCTTCCTCAGCAAAGAAAACTGCGACATACGCCTGCAATGCCGCCAGGAAGCGCTCTCCAAACTCTTCCGGATGGGACCACCAATTTAGGGAGGTGACCAACCCATTAGATTGAACTGAGCCTACTTTTTGTTGGTGATGCAGTCGTAAACGTTCAAGGTCATCGTCAGTCCATGCCCGCCGTGCAAACACTTCTTTGAGGGTTTCCAATATTTCTGGTGACTCATCTGCATGAAATGCCAGTGTAGGCAAGCGCTCGGCGGGAGAAATTTGTCCCAACGTCCAGAGAGCCGTTGCAGCATCCTTGGGCTCAGGAAGATTAGAGACCCAGGCGAGCGGGCTGCTGAAAAACAGATTTTGTGCATCCTCCAGGATTGTACGCTGCGCTGCCGTTAGACGCGAGCGTACTCCCGCCGCCCACGAACCTCGCAACCCAAAATTTTCCGGGTGATGTAGCACATGCAAGCTGGCGAATAGATCATAGGCCGTACCCTGATCCCAGAGAATGTTTGGTTTATGGTTCGACTTCATAAGCGGCTATGTGAGAAGCTGGATGAGACTACGCAATCTATTAATTGAATTCCTGGGCCAACCGATTGGCGCTGCATATTCAAATGGGTTCGCTCGTGTTGGCTGAGATGTGCTTTTCTTATAAAATCCAAAGCGTGATCTTTTTCGGCTTCACATATAATCTCTTGTAAATGCTCTTTGACAAAGGTATCAAAATTGTTGTTCATCGGTTTATCCTTAGACATATATCTATGTTAGATATATATCTAATTAGATAATAATCAAATTTTTTGATTTTGTCAACCCCCTTACCGATTTTTGTTCCCCTAACGTGTTCCCCTAACGTGTTCCCCTAACGGGGAAGAATCGGTTATGATAAAGCGAAGTCTTAACCAAGGAGGATATATGTTGAGGAAACTTAAGTATCGGATATTCCTGACGATGTTGCTTCTGTTTTCCTTATCGGGTTGCAGTGCCATTCGGGGTGTTGGGGAAGCATTAACCAATAGTTTTAAAGGCTTTTCGATCCACTTCCCGACGATCCACTTCCCGTAGATTGGAGCTTTTTTATCAAGCAACTTCAACAAATCAAATTAGAATTTTGGGATCTTAATTCCACACAGCCTCCCGTAAATACCTGGCACCGTCTTGTTCCAGATTGAAATCCTTGTCTACAGGAAAGCCTTTCGAGTTAAGCTTGAAAAACCACAATTTTCAAAAGCCCTAACCGCACAATATATAGATAGCCTGCTTTAAACCATGTATTATTAAACTGTGGATAACTCAAGAAATACTGTGGATAAGTCGGTTAAATTGTGGAAAACCTGTCATCTTTCAAAATATTTTATGACTCAACAGCCCCACATATGGGGTCTATATACATAACAGCCCCCACCGATTATTAATTTTCTGTTGGAAACGGAATTACGTATATTTTTGCACTTAAATCTAGCTCTTGAGTGGGGATAATGTTTTACCAACCTTGGGCACATATACCGACCACCGAGTGTATATCCCCCACTGATGGTGGTCATAACAGGCAGATCTCGATTTCTCCACATTTCCACCGCCTCTACTACGACTACTATATATAAATACAATAATATTATAGGGTTAAATACTTCTCCTCTCTCAATTATGCTTGTAATCTAAGCAGTGAGGAAAAGAGGAGCGAAGTAGATATAATTTGCTTTCTGTGAAGCAGAGGAAGGAAAAACTCCCAACTATTCGTTTAAATTGGGTTTATAGCTCTCTTACCTTGGGAAATCGAAAAGCAATGAACAACCCATATAGTAAAGAAGCAGCCGCTCCTATTCCGACGGTAATTGGAGCCCCGAGCCAATCTGCCATAAATCCAGCCTGCAAGCCACCCAAACGGAACATGGTCTGGAAGGACATGGTGTAAACACCCATCACCCTGCCACGTAGTTCATCGGGGGTGACAAATTGCAGTAGAGTATTGGCGAGGGCGTTTTGCCAGACGAAACTAAAACCAATCAACATCATTAATACCAGTGACAGAGAGAAGTGTTTTGAAAAAGCAAATAATAACAAGAACAGAGGGAAGGCCAGGTTACCGGCAGTGAGTAATCGACCACGCCGTGCGTTTGCAGGTAGAGAAGCAACCACTAAAGCACCGATGACTGCTCCCACCCCGATCATGGAATACAGCAATCCAAGAGGGAGTGCTTCAGGAGCCTGACAGCCGATATGCAAGCTATTGGAATTGCATAGAGCAGCAACCAACGGTTGAGCACTCTGCTTAAGCACATCACTCGCAAACACAGGCAGCAGGGTGTTATATGGCATCGAGAGAAATGCGCTTGCCGCAATCAGGCTGACCAGCACGAGGATTGCCTGGCGTTGGAGGATAAAATGCAATCCACCAACCATGTGTTTTAAAGGACTCTCTTCACTCTCAGAGTGTGATTTGAGTTTTGGTAAACCGCGCATCATCAATAGACTGATGATGACGGCAATAAAAGTTAATCCATTGAAGAAAAAAGCATTACCCTCGCCGGTAGTAGCAATCAATACTCCAGCCAGTGCAGGTCCGATGGCACGCGCACCATTGAACATGGCGGAATTCATGCCAATTGCGCTGGTCAGGTCATCTTTACCTTCAACCATGTCCACTGTGAAAGCTTGCCGGGCAGGCATATCCACAGCATTAGCAGCCCCCAGAAAGAATGCCAACAGATACACATGCCAGATTTGAACTGCTCCACTCCAGGTGAGAATTGCCAGTAGAAAGGCTTGTACCAGCATAACCACCTGTGTGATTAGGATGATCGTACGTCTAGAAAAACGGTCAACGATCGAGCCTCCCCACAATGAAAGTGGGATGAGCGGGATCAATCCTATAAAACTGATAATACCCAAGGAGGCGGCAGAACCGGTAAGTCGATAGATAAGCACCTGTTGAGCCATGGTTTGCATCCAGGTGCCAACCAGTGAAATCCCCTGACCGATAAACCAAAGCGAAAAGTTGCGATGACTAAAGGCACGAAATGGGGCGGGCAAATGGAGGCTGTTATACATTTACTGAGCCAGCTTGGCTACCGTTACGCCTTCACCACCTTCTTTATCCCCACCAGACTCGAAGGACTTCACGTGTGAGTTATGAGTTAAGGATTCACGTACTGCCAGTCGCAGCTTACCGGTACCCTTGCCGTGGATGATGCGCACCCAAGGTAGCCCAGCAAGATAAGCTGAATCCAAATAACGTTCAAGGGCGTCTATGGCCTCTTCAGCGCGTTGGCCTCGCAGGTCTAGCTCTATACCAGGAGACTCTGCATACATGTGTGAACCAGTTTGACGGACGCTTCCACCAGCCATTTCGGTCGATGTGTGCGAATGACTTGCGCTCATCAGCTCCCGTGCTGTGGGTAGCCCAGTAGAACTAGGTGTGGGTGGAGTTTCCTCACTGAGTAGCTGTAATTCTGCCAGCCTAGCCCTAATACGCAGCACGCCCACTGACACTTCCGCTTCTTCTTCGCCCAGAGAAGTGACCACACCCTGGGTATTTAGCGAATGTAGGCGCACTTTATCTCCCAACCGGATGGCACGCCTCACAGGAGAAAAGCTCGCTTCTGGTAAACGGCGTTCAACAGGAGCCACTACGGTTTCTTGCAGCTCCTCAACTTTTTCTTCAACCTCTTCAATAACTTCCAGGGGTTGCCTGGTGCGTGCCAGTTGCCGGCGCACTTCTCGTAACTCATCCTTTATAGCTTCAAGCTGTTCTTCAGCCTGGTGGCGGGCTTTGTCAAGCACCTGCATGCGTTCATCTTCGATTTTCTCAAGGCGTTTCACCAACTCAGCCCGCATGGATTCAACATCATGACGCGCATTTTCTGCTGCCGCGCGGGCTTTGCGTGATAGGTCTCGTTGGCGGTGAATTTCATCGAGCAAATCTTCAGCCCGCAGGTCAGCTGGACTCAACTCAGAGCGCGCTGCGGTGATGATTGGCTCAGGCATGCCCAGGCGTTGAGCGATCGCCAGGGCATTGGAGCGCCCTGGTAAGCCAATGGTCAAATGGAAGGTAGGGCGCAATGTTTCCAGATCGAATTCAACACTGGCATTGATCACGCCCGGCGTACCATGCGCAAATGCCTTAAGCTCAGGGTGGTGGGTAGTGACCAGGGTGGTAATGCCGCGCTCGAGAAAGTGCGTGAGCAATGCTCGTGCCAGGGCTGCTCCCTCTTGAGGGTCTGTACCAGCTCCCAATTCGTCCAGGATGACCAGTGATCTCTGGTCAGCATGTTCCAATATGCGGATGATATTGGTAATGTGCCCGGAAAATGTAGATAGGGACTGTTCGATGGACTGTTCATCCCCAATATCAGCATAGATATTGTGGAACAGGCTGATCTCGGAGCCAGAATGAGCTGGTATATGTAATCCTGACTGCGCCATGAGTGCCAGCAGTCCAATGGTCTTGAGGGTGACGGTTTTGCCACCCGTATTTGGCCCTGTGACAACCATGGCGTAAGTCTGGGCATCCAATTCAACATCAATGGGCACAACCGTCACTGGATCAAGCAACGGATGGCGTGCCTGATATAACCGGATGATGGTTCCCGGGTGACGCCCAGATGGCTTGGCAATGGTGTGCAAGACGGGTTCGCTGGCTGCAAGGCTATCAGAGTACTTGGCTTTGGCAAAACACAAGTCGAGATCAGCAATCCTGTCGACCGTATTAAGGATATTGCCTGCTTGCATGCCCACTTGCTGAGAAAGCTCGGATAGAATGCGGCGTTCCTCATCCCGTTCAGCAAGTTGAAGCTCACGAAACTCATTGTTGTGCTCTACAACATTAAGCGGCTCGACGAACAATGTGGCGCCTGAAGCAGACTGGTCATGAACAACGGCTTTGATTCGCCCTTTGAACTCTGCTCTCAACGGCAGCACATAACGCCCATCGCGCTGGGTAATTAACGCCTCCTGGAGATAAGGAGAGGTATGCGGATCAGAGACCATCCGCTGCAGCTTGGTCATCAAGCGATCGTGTGCAACGCGCAAATTTCGTCGGATGGTTGCGAGGGCTTCGGATGCGCTGTCCAAGACTTCACCCCGCTCTGAGATCGCGCGTGTGATTCCATCCACCAACCCCATGGAGGTTGGAATCTGAGAAGCGATCTCAAACAGGGTTGGGAACTGAGCACCCAAGCGCTCGAAAGTGCGCACCAGCGTACGCGCAGCAACCAGTGTGGATTTAATATCCAACAGGTCGGTGGGTGCGAGGACACCACCATGGGCAGCCAAATCCACTACCTGGCGTACATCCCGTGCTCCTCCGATCGTGAGGTCCGGGCGAGTGACGAGCATCTGTACCGCCTCGCTCGTCTCAGTCAGTCGACGATTGGCTTCGTCGATATTCGTGGTCGGTTGAAGTTTGTGAGCTTTTTCGGTTGAGGCTGCGAAAGCACAATAACCAGCCAGCCGTTCAAGTACCTTCAGGTACTCAAGTGTGTGTAATGTTTTTGCATCCATGTGAAATTAACACCCTGGTTAAGATCAGGCAATCAGGGAGTTTACCACAGGATGATAACACGGGGAGAAGTGATTTGAAATATAATCGGGTCAGACAATTCTGATGTTTTTCAGGAGGTAATACGATGGAATATACCTATGCAGTGTTGGGTGCAGGCAGACAGGGAACGGCTTCTGCCTATGATATGGCACGCTGGGGAGATGCGAAACGGGTCACCCTGGCAGATCGAGATTTAGCGATTGCTGAACATGCAGCCCACCGGGTAAACCAGCTCATTGGCTCTGAGGTAGCTGATGCTTCTCAGGTTGAGGTGACTGACATGGCAGCATTGGAGCGTCTGCTGAGCGGAGTGGACGCTTTCGTCAGTGCGGTACCATATTACTATAACCTGGATATCACCCGCGTAGCTGTCAAAGTAAAAGCCAGCATGTGTGATCTGGGTGGCAATACCGATATTGTCAGGCAACAGCATGCTTTTAATGCTGAGGCGCGAAACCTGGGGATCAGCATCATCCCTGATTGCGGGCAGGTGCCGGGGTTAGGCTCGTCATTGACGGTATATACGATGGGCCTCCTGGATGAGGCAACCGATGTGTATATGTGGGATGGAGGAATCCCACAATCACCGCAGCCGCCCTTCAATTACCTGCTTACTTTTCACGTTGCTGGACTGACGAATGAATATGCAGAACCAGCCATCTTCCTGCGTAATGGAAAGATCACTCTGGTGGAACCGATGACTGAACTTGAAACCGTGGAGTTTCCCGATTCAGTCGGCACATTAGAAGCTTTTGTGGCGGGCGGCGGCACAAGCACCATGCCCTGGACGTTTGAGGGCAAGCTACGCACATTACAAAACCTCACCTTGCGCTACCCAGGGCATTTAAAACAGCTGCGTTCTTTCTGGGACCTGGGATTGTGGGACTTAAAACCAGTGTTGGTAGGCAAGAACGAGGTGGTTCCACGGGAAGTTTTCCATGCATTGTACGAGCCCAAGGTGACTTTTCCGAATGACCCTGAGAAAAGCAAAGATATCGTCTTGGTGCGCGTGAAAGCTCTGGGAAAGAAGGGTGGACAACCCGCTCAAGCAGTGGTGGAGCTGGTGGACCGCTTCGACGAAATGACAGGTTTTACCGCCATGGAACGTACCACGGGTTGGGATGCCGCCATTGTGGCGGAGATGATGGCACATGGGTTGACTCCGCGCGGTGCAGGTGGCGTCGAAAGTTTTGTGCCGGCGGTGCCGTTCATGAACGAGCTACGACGGCGAGGTTTTCACATCCAGGAAAAAGTGGAGTAGGTATTGCTATTCCATGATTGTAGGCTTTGCGGAGGTGGCTGCCCTGTTATCGCAGGGTGGAGGTGTGGAGAAGATTGGATCACTACAGAAAAGGTTTTCGAGGCTGAAAATTAATACGTCGATAAACTCCCATATTTGCGGCGTAATTCTCAGCCCGCCGGTAGAGAAGATAACCCAAGGGTGGCATAATCAGGCCAAACAGTGTAGTGAAAATGAGCTCAATTGGGAAAGGAGCCAGCTCGGGGAAACCTGCCGGGAAGCCCATCATGGTCGAGCGGAACGCATCGACAGCATAAGCCAGGGGGATTAGGCGGGAAAAGAATAAAATAAATGGGGGTAATGCAGAGAAAGGGAAAAAGTTGGCACACAATACCAGTAAACCAAACTGGAGGAAATTAGCCACGGTCTGAGCGGTTTCTTTGATGCGCAAAGTGAGAGCAGAGAAAATGAAACCTATCCCGAATGTGCCGGCGAGGGTCATAACCAGCAGATACAGCCCGAGCCCCGGATTTTTAATAGGCAATTTTCCAAGCGGACGGGACATGCCATCAGTGATAGCCTCCTGGCAGAGTTGGATTATACCTTTCAACCCATTGTGCAAAAGTAAAAGGCTCTTTAGACGCGTCTAAACATTCCTATTTCCCCAAACGTGCTCGTTCCTCTTCTGCCAAAACAGGATCCAGCTTCTTGAAGAGCGGAGCAAGCTGTCCTAAACGCTGGCTAGGCTGTAGGCTTGATGGCTTCCAACTCCCTCCAGATTGTGGTGGTCGGTATCGCAATGTATTGTGAGCGCCAAGCCCGTCTGACTGTTGTTCTATATACTGTTCTCCAAATATTGGCTGGTGGTAACCTAAATAGATATGCAAACGTTCACTGCTGAATGGGATGAAGGGTGCAAACAGCAGCTTCAGTGAGTCAATTACCCGCAGGGCGGTATAGATTGACTTGCCGGCAGCTGCCTTATCGGTATTGATCTCAAACCAGGGGGAAGCTGTATTGAGATATTTATTAACTTCAGATGCCAGGTGTAAGGCTTCGTTCAAGGCTGCTCGCAAACGTATAGCTTCCAGATGCTCGCCAACGGTTTGAAAGCCGTTATCAACAACTGCGATGATGTCTTTGTCAGCCGGGCGAAGCTCGCCGGGATCAGGCACAAGACCATCCCAATACTTGTATGCAAGAGGAAACACACGGTTGGGTAGATTACCCCATGTAGCGAGCAATTCATTATTGTTGCGGGCAATGAATTCATCCCAATCCCAGTCTGAGTCTCTTAATTCTGGCATGTTGATTGTCAAATAATATCGTAGCGCGTCCGGATCGTAGCGGGTAAGGAAATCCAGCCCCCAGATCGCCCAATTGCGGCTGCCGGATATCTTTTCACCTTCGAGATTCATAAACTGGTTGGCAGGGACATCGTAAGGTAAATTAAGTGAAACCCCCTCCTGCTCGGTGAATATCTCGACGAATTCCTTCCCGGCGCCCTTTAGTTGGGCAGGCCACATGGCCGCGTGGAAAAAAATGTTATCTTTGCCGATGAAATAGTAGGTCTTTGCCGAGAGGTCTGTCCACCAATCACGCCATGTATCTGGCTGCCCGGTAATTCGTGCCCATTCAATGGTTGCCGATAGATAACCGATCACAGCCTCAAACCAGACGTATAAGCATTTACCTTCCCAGCCTTCAACCGGGACCGGGATGCCCCAATCAAGGTCGCGAGTAATGGGGCGCGGACGCAGTCCCTCGCTTTCTATCTGACCCAGAGATTGCCCGATCACAGTCTCGCGCCAGTATTGCTGGCGGTTACGCAGGAACTCGGCGACATCGGGTTCTAATTTTGAGAGATCGAGAAAATAATGCTTGGTCTCACGCAACTCCGGAGTGGAGTTGTCAATCTTGGAGCGCGGGTTGAGTAGTTTCTCTGGCTCGAGCACACTGCCACAACGGTCACACTGATCCGAACGCGCGTTTTCATAACCGCAGATATAGCAGGTTCCCTCCACATACCGGTCTGGTAAGAAACGTTTTGCGCCGGGGGAGTACCATTGTGGACGTGACTCGGTGTACAGGAAACCGTTCGTAGATAATGCCAAGAACATACTCTGAGCTACCTTAAAGTGATTTTCAGTGTGGGTTGTGGTGAATAGGTCATAACTGATACCAGCTTTTTGGAATAGCTCAAGGAATTGGTTGTGAAAAAATTGGTACACTTCCTCCACGGGACGTCCATCTGCATCTGCGCGCAGTGTTACGGGGGTGCCGTGTGAGTCGGTGCCAGAGACCATCAATACACGATCACCTTTCAGACGATGATAACGCGCCACAATATCGCCAGGCAGGTGAGACCCGGTGATGTTGCCAACGTGTATCTCCGAGTTGGCGTATGGCCAGGCGATAGCGATCAGAATATTGTTAGACATATTGACCTCCTTTTAATTATTCAGTTCATGGTTCTGGCAATTCCTTGCATAAAAAAGGGCTGCCCTGGATTGGGCAGCCCTCAATGTCTTAAGCTTTGGTGATTATTAATCATAATCAAAGGCGGCTGCCCTGGCGCGTTGAACAAGCTCCATCACGAACATGGACATGATAAATGCATTATAAGAGCGTCCAACCACAGCAGCCAACCTTTCTGATGATTAAATAAGTCTAAACGGATGGGATAGATTTGTCAAGATTCCATGGTCTTTTAAGAGTTGATAAAGCATATAAAATCACAGATATTCCCTAAGCAACCTTGCCCGGTAGGGGTGGCGTAGCCTGCGCAACGCTTTTCCTTCAATTTGCCGAATGCGCTCACGAGTTAATCCGAATTTGTGTCCCACTTCTTCTAAAGTATATGGATGACCATTTTCCAATCCAAAACGCAAACGTAGAATGCGAGCTTCGCGTGGCGAAAGGGTGGAAAGTACCTGTTCAACCCGCTCGCGGAGCATATTCTCGTAGGTAGTTTGGGACGGTGAGGGGGTAATTGTATCTTCCACGAACATTCCTAATTCGGTGTCGTCCTCATCACCCACTGGGCTCTCCAAAGAGACTGGTATACGGGCTACCTCAAGCATCCACTGGAGTTTATCGTGAGTAATTCCCATTTCAAGGCATAATTCTTCCTGCGTCGGTGGGCGTCCATAGCTTTGTTCCAGTCTGTGGGCGGCTTTATACATCATTCGTAAGCGGTCGGTCATATGAACCGGGATTCGGATGGTACGACTTTGGTCTGCGATCGAACGTGTGATTGTCTGTCGGATCCACCAGGTAGCATAGGTAGAGAAACGGAAACCGCGCCGATACTCGAATTTCGAGACAGCCTTCATCAAACCCAGGTTGCCTTCTTGGATCAGATCCAGGAATGCAACCCCTCGCCCGATATATTTTTTGGCCACACTAACCACCAGGCGGGTATTGGCTTTGATCAGATGCTCCCGCGCTAAAATTCCATCCTGAATAGTGCTTTCCAGCTCTCTGCGATGCTTTGTAGATCCTTTTCCATTCAACTTTGAAAGCCTTGCCTTGGATTCCAAGGCATACTCGATCCTTTGCGCCAGATTGACTTCCTCAACCAGAGTGAGCAATGGAACCCGCGACATTTCCTTGAGATATAACCCCACGCTATCATCTGCGGAGATGTTTTCCAGATTTGGGAGAAGAGCCGTTTCCAGTCCAGAGGAATTAAAATCCAAGGGTGAGTTATCCAGCTTGGATAGATCAGGTTCTGGTTCTGAATCTTCTTCGAGAATGATTTCAACACCCTGACGATGGAGCAACCCAAAGAGTTCTAAAAGACGCTCGTCATCTTCCCCATCCCAGGGGAAGACTTCCCAGATATCACCAGTGGTCAGATAGCCTTGGACGTCGGCTTTTTCAAGCAATGTGTCGAGTGCTTCAAACTTCTGCGGTTGGTTGTTGGAATTTGCCATTTTTTCCCTCCTATTAACGGTATCCTACATATCCATGAGCGATTTTAATGAGGCTAACCTGGGGTCTCCAGAGTCGTCCTCGTGGGTGCATGTACTTTCATTTAGATTATTACCGCATATCGGGCACAAACCTTTACAATCCAGGCGGCACAACGGGCTGATGGGTATCTCCAACAAGATATATTCACGTAGCACAGGTGCAAGGTCGATAACACCTGTTTCAGGCATGATTAGCCCCGAATCGGTCACATAACGCGGGGAAAAGGCGTACAATTCGGTGAAGTCGATCTTAAGTGTTTGCTGAAAGTCGGTCAGGCAACGCACGCATTCAAGGTCAATCAGGGTTTGAATATCCACCTGTACTAGAATACCCTGTGGTGTACGGGTTACTCGTACAGCACCGATTAAGTTGTTTAAACGCAGATCTGGTGGAACATTTATTTGCGGGAGATCGAATGGGAAGTCCCGGCTGAAGCCGGCAGATTGGGCAACGACGAAGCCGACATTCAGACGTAATGGAGAATGTGGGTCAGACACTGTGGTTTATGAAAAATACTTTGAAATTAGCAAAGTAATTTATTATAATTATCAATTATTATAACATATTTTGTTGCCACGGGTAGGGTAAACTATAAGTGTATTGCCCACATATGGTGTGTGGGTATGGTGCGGATAGCCAATTTTAATGGAGTGACATTATGCAAAGTTTGTTGGTGGCCACAGGAAATCGCGGTAAATTAAGTGAGATAAAATCCCTTCTGGATGACATAAATATCACTCTACTCACCCCTGAAATGATCGCAATTCATTTAGATGTTGAGGAAAACGGCGATACTTACCAGGAAAATGCCTCATTCAAAGCAAGAGCCTTTGCACGATCATCCGGTTTGGTGACTATGGCAGATGATTCGGGACTGGAAGTGGATGCATTGGGCGGTTTACCTGGGATCCACTCAGCACGCTTTTCCCCCCTCCCCAATGCAACCGATGCCGATCGGCGAGCTTATCTGCTTAATATATTGCATGGTCATCCTCGTCCATGGACTGCCCATTTTCATTGCACGGTTGCAATTGCAACACCAGAAGAAAGGATGTATTATGCTCAAGGAAATTGCCCGGGAGAAGTCATCCCGGTAGAACGAGGCACGAATGGTTTTGGATACGATCCAATCTTTTTGATCCCTGAAATTGGCTTAACGATGGCGGAGTTAAGCATGACTGAAAAGAACCATCTCAGTCACAGAGCGAGAGCCGTTAAAGCCGCGGTACCCATTTTACTTACTATTCTCCGAAAACCTTCTACAGATACACCTTAATTATTTTCACCCCTGAGATGCTTTCCAAGCTGTGTGTTTTGGGTTATCATAATATCGATGAACCTTTTTAACTATACCCTAATCGTGGGTGCCATTGCCATTGTTGTGGGTATACTCGTGTGTTTGGCCATCCTAAGCGCGATTGGGCAATTTCATTTTAGCGATATATTTAACGGGAAACGGATTGGAAGTATAGGGGATAAACCCCTTTGGGATATAGATCATCGTCGGCTGCGTGAAGTTTATAATCTAATTTCCAAAGTTACTTCAACATTGAAATACGAGAGTGTATTGGAAATTGCATTGGATTTGGGGTCGAGGGTATTGGCGACGCCAAATATACCTGCAGAACGATTGGTAAGTGCCGTACTCCTTTTTGCTGAGGCTGAATACGAACACCCAGTATTGACCGTTGGCTCTGCCAGGCACTTCACCCAATCTGATCTGCGTGTTATCCTCCCTGGAACCAATGGGTTAATTGGAGAAGTGATTACAGAGGGCGTACCAAAAAGCCGGACCGATCTATCTAAAGACCCCGAGTTAAGCCGAATCATTGCCCTACGTCCTTGTTCGATAGCCTATTGCCTTCCATTGCGAGCGGGACTGGATACTTATGGGGTTTTGCTTTTCGCCCACTCCGACCCAAACTTTTTCACACAATCCAAACGCGAGCTGTTGGATATAATTTCCCACCAGTCTGTCATCGCCATTCAAAATGCCCGTCTTTACAGTGATATTCAACAGGAAAAAGAACGGATGATAGAAATTCAGGGGCAGGAGCACAAGAAACTTGCGCGCGACCTGCACGATGGACCCACTCAATCCATGGCTGCGATTGCCATGCGTCTTAATTTTGCCCGTCGATTGTTGGAAAGGGATCCAAAGGCGACGGTAGATGAGCTAATGAAAATTGAGGAGCTTGCCCGCCGCACCACGAAAGAAATTCGGCATATGCTTTTTACATTACGCCCGTTGGAGCTTGAATCACAAGGTTTGATAGGGGCGTTAAAAGCCATGGCTGAAAAAACGCATGAGACTTATAACCAGAACGTCATCGTAGAAGCTGAAGAAAATGTTATTTCCCAGCTTGAGATGAGCAAACAAACCATCATTTTCTATATCGCAGAAGAGGCAATTAACAACGCCTGTAAATATGCCCAGGCGAATCATATTTGGGTTCGAATGATAGACTACGATAAAGACCTTGTGATGCTAGAAGTTCAGGATGATGGTATTGGTTTTGACAAGAACAAAGTGGAATCCTCCTACGAGCAACGCGGCAGCCTGGGGCTAAAAAACATGAACGAACGCGCCGAAATGGTGAATGGCATCTTCCGATTAGACTCAGCGATCGGCAAGGGTACTTCTATCCGCGTACTCATTCCATTGACCCCAGAGGCCATGGAACGAATACGAAGTGGCGGGTGATCCATAATGCCTGTTTCCGGAAATTTGTATTATTCACAACATTGTGAAAGAGGAACAGAAAATCCACCTTTGGTACTGATACATGGTGCAGGGGGCATGCATCTATATTGGCCACCAGAAATCCGTCGTCTGCCCGGATATTGTGTTTACGCGCTAGACCTTCCAGGGCATGGGAAATCTGAGATCTGTGATGGGCAGCAGACAATCGGTGAATATGCCCGATATCTGGTTCAATGGTTGGAATCTATCCAATTGCGCCGGGCAGTTTTGGTGGGTCATTCGATGGGTAGTGCAATCGCCTTGGCTTTAGCAATCCATCATCCAGAATATGTAGTGGGATTGGGCTTGATAAGTGGTGGGGCACGCTTGCGGGTCCATCCAGAATTGTTAAATTATGCAGCTGATCCGACCACCTTTCATAAAGCTGCTGAACTTCTGGTTTCCTATTCCTTCAGCTTAAACGCTCCTCCTCGCTTGGTCGAGCTTGCATCCAAGCGTATGCTCGCGACACGTCAAAGTGTGCTTAATGGGGATTTACAGGCCTGTAATCGTTTTGACGTCATGGATCGATTGGGATCGGTACAACAGCCCACATTGGTGGTATGCGGAGCCGATGACCAGATGACGCCTTTACGCTTCGCCCAATTCCTGTCAGGCGCCATACCCAATGCCCGGTTGAGTGTTATCCCAAGTGCCGGGCACATGGTAACGCTAGAACAACCGCGACTTGTTGCAGACAGCTTGCTTTCTTTTTTACAAGATATTTCGTTTCATCCAGGTGAGGGACTTTGATATGTATGTTGCCATCGAGGGTGTCATCGGGGTTGGGAAAACTACCTTGGCTCGATTGCTTCAACCAGCGTTTCAATCCGCTTTGGTTCTCGAGGTTTTTGAAGAAAATCCTTTTCTTTCAGATTTCTATTCCGACCGCCAACGCTATGCGTTTCAGACCCAGATATTCTTTTTGCTCAGCAGATATTATCAACAGCGACGCTCTGTGCCAGAAATCCTTAAACGGGGTGAATCTTTAATCACGGATTACACCTTTGCCAAGGACGCACTTTTTGCCCGCATCAACCTGGTTGGCGACGAACTGGATATGTACTACCGGGTGCATGATGCCCTGGCAGAGAAGATCCCACTTCCCAGCCTGATTGTATATATGCGTGCAGACCCCGACGTGCTCATGCAACGCATTGCCTCCCGCGACAGACCATATGAGCGAAATATGGAGCGGGAATATATTAATCAGCTTAACCAGGCTTATGATGCCTTTTTTGTTGATAACCAGGCCAGAAATGTGGGAGGTAATGTACCTGTCCTTACCCTGGATACCAATGAATTGGATTATGTTCGCCGTGTCGATGATCTTAAATGGGTTGAAAACCGGATTCGCCAAACCCTCAAACAAGTACCCTTTCAGGCGTCACTTCCCATAATTGATGAATTATGAATAACTTTTTTGTTACCGGATTTGAATAATTAGCTCAGATAAAAACCATGCAGTTGAATTTCAACCTTAGTACACCGATGCGAGATGTAAAAAATTCCAGTTTCACCATCACATGTATTGTTAGGGGTGAAAATGCGCATTAATCGTAATATGCTGCTCAAAATTGCCAATGATACCGTTGACAAATATGTGAGGGACGATCGCTCGCTTTTGGCGGTCTACCTGCAAGGGTCGTTGTTAGGTGATGCGCCATTGATTGGTAATACCGCTGACATTGATCTGTTTTTTATCCATAGCGATGAAGTTAGGGTCGAGCGTGAGATTATCAGGATATCAGACGAGGTCCATCTGGATATCTCACATCATACACATACGTTGTACCGCCAACCACGCGAGCTGCGTGTGCATCCCTGGCTTGGGCCAGCCATATATGGCTGTAAGATCATGTATGATCCGCAGCACTTTGTTGATTTTGTGCAAGCCAGTGTGCGAGGTCAATTTAATACCCCTGAAACTGTCCTAAGCCGGGTGCGAAGGCAGGCCAAACACGCCCGAGAAATATGGGAATCTTTAAAAAACAAATCCAACCTTCCCGACCCGCAGGATGCCTCCCAATATCTACGTGCGTTGGAACATGTGGCGAATGCTGTGGCAGGGTTGAGTGGACAAAACCTGACCGAGCGACGATTTTTGCTGGACCTTCCTGCCAGAGCTGAAGCCGTAGGTAAGTCTGGTTTATATCAAGGCTTTTTGGGATTGTTGGGTGCCCCAGCAGTAGATGCCGCAAGCATGGGTTCATGGCTACCTGAGTGGCGGAATGCATATACTGCCCTGCCAGCCAACCAAGCCCCCATACGCTTACATCCGCACCGGTTGCTTTATTATGAACGCGCTCTGGATGTCATTTTGAACAGCCAAACTGCTCATGATGCACTCTGGCCTCTTTGGCAGTCATGGACGCACGCCATTTGTGCCTTGCCTACTAAAACTCCACATCGCTCTGCCTGGCAAATAGCAGGCGAACAGCTTGGTCTGCTCGGAGCTACTTTCCCCCAGAAAATCGAGGGTTTGGACGCTTACCTCGATTTAGCAGAGGAGGTACTGGAGGCCTGGGCGCGGGAATACGGGGGATAGACTCATTTTTGGTCATCCAAATCGCTGTCGGGAACTATCACTCTCAATGTTATAGTGAAACCCAATCATATTACAAAATAACATACGAAACAATATATGATCAGCATAATATTTAGCAATATTGATGAGCTCGTTTCACGTGAAACATAAATGAGACCAAATGGGTGCGGGAATGACTTGCCCCCTGGGTTTGTTTCACGTGAAACAACTAAATCCTAGAGAATATATGTAATAAACCGTTGAATTTAAGAGCTGGTTTGTTCAGCATAATGGTTTTGGATGCCTGGTAAGGACTGAAATCAGTAAAATTCTCCCCCCAACCGAATAGGCGTATCCTCCTTTCCGTCCTCCTCCACAATATCGGGCAGTGGAGCAAAATATAGGTGAAGGGAATGAAAGTATAGAAATCCAGTATAAAAAAATAACCTTCACCAAATCCCACACGGAAGACTTGGGATGAAGATAAAATGCATGAGCTTTTCCGGTAATTAACCGAGGAAGGCCATATCGAGCCAATCGGCGTATACGAGAACGCAGATAGCTGCACATTGGTGTGGGGCACCTCCGGGTGGAGGCTGCTCGCCGCGCTGATTGGACAGAGATTGATGCTCTGATCGTTCCACACGATGAGATAGATACTCTCATCCAATCTGGCATTAGAAATCTGTCAGGTGAAGAAATGACTGCCGATGATAAAGCTGAGTGGTCCAAAGATTGGTTGAGGTGGGGTTTAGCCAGCATGGAGGTGCCAGACACATGTCGCTCCCTACCGTCACGAGCAATCAATGGCTTCAATATAAATGTGAAAAAGAAGCTGGAGTGTACGTGCACGTACAAAATCAGTGCTCGGAGGAGGGGATTATCAAGACTGTGAAAATTACTAATTCCCTCGGCGATGATCTGGAAGCTAAGAAAGTCGTTGCTGCCAAAGTATCTGCTGAGGGTTTGACCCATCTATCAACCACAGAAATTGCGCATGCTTATCATGATGTCCCGACGCCCGAGGGTAAACCTAAAACTATCGAATCTCCTGTACGGTCGAGCGACACAGCCACTGATATTCTGTGCAGATCCATATCCAGAGTTGAGCTGGACAAGGTAAGAATAGCGATTGATAAAGAAGATGGTGATAAAGGAAAAAATATAGAAGAGTATACTCAGCAGGATTTCGGTAACGCGGTCAAAGAATTTCTTGATGCGATGCAAAAAATCCGTAAATCAGCACATAAGATGATTGGCATTGTTCAATACGGAATATTTTCGAAGTCTGACATAAGCTATGGGATACATAGGATTGATGAATTAATTGGCGTGCTTATGACATGTAAAGAATATTTAAAGGGCGTTGAATAAAACCTAATTAATGATTTACTGCCAGGATTCGTATAATGATAGTATTTGCATTGGGGGTTAAAAGCCAATAATAACCTATGATTATCCTCTAATTCCTTAAATCACAGCTAAAACCGCTGATTGCCGGCGCAAAGTCCAGCCTGAAATTGCGAGCAGGACGACCGTATAACCCAGGATAATACCAATATCGAGTAGGTTGCTTCCCAACGATCCTAGGTTCTGCGAGGCATTGAACATCCCATCGGCCAGGTAGTATGTTGGTAAAAACCTAGCAATTTGCAGCACTGGGCCGTTGCCCAGGAGTTCTCCCCATTGGCCGACGAAGGTGCCGCTCACGAGTAGACGATGGAGACTAATCCTGCCACCGTCCCTTCAGATTGAACCGAATTGAACAGGGAGCCAAAGAGCTGACACCAGCGACTGCCTCTATATCCTTAAACCTGCGACGCAGATTGTTAGCTTCAATGAAAGGTGTCGTAGTATCCACAAG
>JBAPSY010000155.1:0-2225 GCA_049281855.1 Anaerolineales bacterium | reverse complement strand
GCGTGGGATTTTCTTCGAGCAACCGCCTCAACCACTCCACCCCGGCTCATCTTTGTCCATCGGCTATTTCCGCTCTCCTCATGGGATTTGTGTCGAGCTTTGGGGGATGGTCGAGGCAAGCACCTCATCAGCCGTGAAGCTGGCTTTGGTGAAAAACCAGAAGAATGGGGATGAGAACGATGAGGATGATGATGAGCTGGAAGAAGAGCTTTTTGGCGATAACGGGGATAAAGACGAATCCAATAAAGGTGAAGGACTCGGTAAGGACCAGGGCGATACTGAGGGTAAAGATGATCTCGAGGAGGATGACGAAGATGATGAACTCGTCGAGAACGATGATGATGAAGATGATGAGCTATCTGAAGACGAGGATGAGGACGAACTCGAAGAGGATGACGATGATGACGAAGACGAATCGGACCAGGATGATTATTCTTCCACAATAAAATCCAATCCTCAAAAAGCCGATTCATCTTATCGCCCCGAATTATCCCGAGATGCCAAATCTAAGCTGCAGGGTCAAGCGGATGGTAAGCAAAAAGCCCTTCCACTGGAATACATTGACCTGGATGCCACATGATCTGGAATTGTTTCGTTTTGTTTTTTGAGGTACAAATGGCATGAATACCTCTCAACCCACATCAGGCTTTGCCCCCATTTATAAAGGGAGTTTATATTACGAGGTTGCAGGCTCCGGCCAGCCGGTCTTATTAATCCATGCCGGTGTAGCCGATTGCAGCATGTGGGATGAACAATTTAGCCTGTTTAGCCAGCATTATCGGGTCATCCGCTACGATACACGTGGTTATGGCAAATCCCGCACTGAAACCACAGAGTTCTCCAACCGTCAGGATATCCTCGATTTGTTTAAACATCTCAATGTCGAGCAAGCTTGTGTAATTGGTATCTCCCGCGGCGGTCAGATTGCCCTCGACTTCACCCTTGAGCATCCCGAATGTGTCTCAGCTTTGGTGCCTGTTGCTGCTGGTCTAAGTGGATTTGATTACCAGGCTGGTGATAGCGAAAATGCTAGGCGCGAATTCGAGCTTTTCACCCACATGGATGAATTGTGGGAGAAAAACGCTTTTGACGAGCTGGCAGACCTCGAAGTCCATGTTTGGGCAGATGGACCATCCCAACCTGATGGACGTGCTCCTTCACAAATTCGCAACTATGTGCACAAAATCGTCCGGGCGAACTACACCCGCCAGGATGGATATGCCACGCCTCAACCATTGGCTCCCCTCGCTGCCAACCGTTTGGGCGAGATTCACGTCCCCACCTTGATCCTGGTTGGCGAATATGATACCTGTGACACGTTGGCTGTGGCGGATAAACTGGAACACGACATTTCCCATGCCCATAAGATTGTATTTCCTGGCACTGCTCATATGCTCCCCATGGAACAGTTAGCCAAGTTTAATGAAGTGGTACTAAACTTCTTGAATACGGAGGTTGCATGACTTCTTTCCATCCACTTACTCCCGAACGCTGGTCGGATTTTGAAAAATTATTCGGTCCGCGTGGTGCCTGTGGAGGCTGCTGGTGCATGTATTGGCGTCTATCCCGCACTCAGTATGATGAGCAGCACGGTGAGCTTAACCGTCGCAATATCAAAGCCCTTGTCGATTCCGGCAATATTTCCGGTATCCTGGCTTACTCTGGCGATGAGCCTGTCGGGTGGTGTTCCATCGCCCCCCACGAAGAATTCCCTACCCTGGGGCGCTCCCGCATTCTTAAACCCGTTGACGATCAGCCTGTCTGGTCAGTTGTGTGTTTCTTTGTTACCCGTGGTCAGCGCCGAAAAGGCTTGACCGTCCAGCTTTTGAAGGCTGCAGTTGAATATGCAGCATCCAAAGGAGCCAGGATCATCGAAGGCTATCCGGTTGAACCTAAAGACGGCAAAGCCCCGGATGTCTTTGTATACACAGGATTATTATCCGCTTTCAAACAAGCTGGCTTCACCGAAGTCTTGCGGCGGTCTGCAACCCGCCCAATCATGAGATATTATCTGTAAACACGAAGCAACTGTGTTTAAAGTCAAGGGTTAATTGGAGTGTGTTTAGTCCTCCAAGGTTGCATATCTCGGATCATGGCTTTCAGGATGGTCAGGAATTTTCGCATGCACGCAACCAAAGCGACCTTTTTTAACTTGCCATCATTAACTAGATGCTGATAATAAGATTTGATCACAGGATTTGAACGAGACGCTGCTAAAGTAGCCA
>JBAPSY010000154.1:0-37073 GCA_049281855.1 Anaerolineales bacterium | reverse complement strand
GTACTCCATCGCGACATTTTTTGTGTCCACTAAATCGGGTTAGGCTCAGCTAGAAAGGAATGGAAAGTAGCCACCCCAAATTGTTTGAAGGAAGAGAAGAAAAGGTATATTAGAGAAATTCAACCTTACTCCAGTCTTTTACGATTACAAAAATTATGAGGGTTTGCGATTGTTCTCTAACCTATGCATCGTTGATTAAAAAAGGAGAGTATGTCCCCCATCCAGCATTTTATTAGAATCTGGAGAAATTGATCAAATAATAAGCTTTGTAAAGTTGAGTCACGAAATAAATTAAATTATCGGTACTTGATTTGTTATATGTGCTCATTTGAGAATTTCATTATCAAACCATTCCCTTAACTCATCAGTATTTTGAATACTAATAAATGGATCTAAATTTAATATGTGAAGAATTGATAACTTTGTCATTTGTCTTATTTCATAAAGTTCGGCATCAGTAACATGGTAGTTTCCTGTGTGGACTATTTGGGATCTAGCAATGTATAGATCTTTAGCTTTTTTAACAACTTTCTTCCTTAATATGGGCTCTTCACCTTCGTTTGGTTCCTTACCAATAAGATGGGCAAGTCGGAGCGTTAATCGATAATTTAATTCATCGCGATCATTATCACATAGGATTATGGTTTCAAGTGCAATCGCATACAGTAAAAATGCTTGTTCCTTTTGAATCTCAATCGTTGCTCTACCGGCCCAACTAATTGCAGCGAATAACCTTTCTTCGAACTTGTTCTTCGTGCTTTTCAATAATTCACCTGCTCTTATTAGTCCCAAATTTCGTTGTCTACATTTTTCAACAAATTGGTTTAAGTTCAAAGGGAATAACGGTTGCGATCTTTCATTCATAATTGCAAACCCACCTTTTTCACCATCAATAATCATTGGTACTGTTATTAAAGTTTTATTGCAATTGCCTGGTATATATACAAATACACCTTTTCCAAATACTAAATCAACAAAGAAGTTAATAACATCTAGTGTTTTCTGAAGTTCATCATGAGCGATAACCTTCGCTGCGTCAGAATCTACTGCTTCGACATTAATAAAAGCAACAGGGCGATTGAATAAAGCATCATTCTGTAAATCATCAAAAAGCGACATTCTTATCGATTTTTCCTTCTCTTGGAGACTATCGGAAATGGTTGAATAAAATTTTCGAAGTTCTTTTTTATCAAAAATGCAAAAGGTCACATTTCCGATTATCAAAGGCGAGTTATCGATTTCTAAATTCTCAACTGGGTAATATATATTAAACTTCCTCGGTGCAGAAAGCAAATCGCTTTTTAATTCCATCAATGCTTTCGCAGTTCTTTTCCCTCTTGTTTTTATTGTATTTTTATTTTCTGGGTCAAGACTTAAGATAATAGCTCTTTGAAGCATTTTTTCTAATGCTTTTTTACTCAATAGTTCCTTGTTAGGGAGAGCTTCTCGTATGCCCTGTAAGCATTGTTCGTATTGATCCACTTCTTCTCTATTTAGAATAATTCCACCATCTTCAGTTGAAAAGAAAAAACCTGATGATAAATCTTGTCCGGGAGTACCAGATAAATCAATTGAAAGAATAAATTGCTTTAATATGTTGATGGTTTTGTCGATTTCCATTTATTTATCTCCAACTTACTGTTCTTAGTCAAATCATATACCTAGAATAAAATATTCACAAGCATATGCGTATCTCCATGAGAATCACCCGGCTTCTTTATTTCGCCTTGACCATTAATCAATTTCGTGAAACATACAGTAAAAATGTTTCATAGTATTTCGTCACAAGGATATGTGGGGGGACAATATCTTGACCTGCTGTTCACAGGAGTGTAAAATGCAGATCAAGAGATACAATGCGAAATCGCCCAGTTGGACCTGAGCGACTCATGCGCAGAATCTCTGAACTTTAGCAACTGTTACATCAAGATTGATAGCCAGCAGCAACGAAAAAATTTTACGCAAGGCGGGGAGGGCGGGTCCCCTACCCGCAGTTGGGTAAAACTAACTAGTCCCTCTCCAATTGGAAGGGGCTTTTTATTAATGTTTCTATCTTTACTCGTTTATAGTGATTGTATTTCATCATTTGAAGAAAGTCGATGGGCATATGTCCCGTACCATATGGGACAAATATCCCATTCAAATATAGAACAAAGTCTACTTTCTTCTTAGAACAGGTCAAAAGCATAAACGACCTCAACGAGGGAATGTGTTATAGAAGCCAGACTATTAGTTAGCGTGGAATAGTAGGCGATGGAATTATTATTACCATTTCCAATTTGCCTATAGAAGTAGAGTTGTACAATAATAGCATAATGGATATCTCGCGCTGATCAGTGTGAGCTAAATCTAGGACTTTAAATTCTGGACATTGCCTTATGAATCACATCTAATGTAGTGTCTGTATTATGTCGAGTGAACTGGGGAAAAAATAGGATGACATTCTGTGGAAGAAGCATTTTTTCGGTATTGTCCTTTTAAGCCACTGGTTGAGGGTTCGAGCCGCTCCACGCTCATTAACCCCCATAGGTGGGGGTTTTAATTTTAATAACGCAACATATTGTTTGCTTTGATTCGAGTGAACTTTTATATTTCTCACATAAAAATGATTTTTCTGCTAAATATGGAATATCATATCCAATGTACTAGGCTAATCTAGATTTAGACTTGTTAACACCAGTCACATTTTCAATACGGTAAACATGTCGCTGTGTAACGATGGAGGAATATGATAAGAATGCAAATTACGATTTTAATAATCGCGATTTGTATTTTGGTGAATGTATGTTCGGTGATATAAAAACTGAGCTTAATCTGCTGACTGTACTATATTCATCGGAATAAGTGGGCTTATATATTTTGTATCGCCAGGGTTGTGTCAGTAGAACTGAATTACAGCACGCCTTTTGAGTTGAGAGACCCATGACTTATGCATTGCAACTTTGAGTACAGAAATCGAGACGGTAAATTACACTTCCTGTTTGAACAGATCGGGGGCTGGTAGAGCCGTGCAAGTGAACTGGATATCCTGGCAATCAGCTCATCAGAGCGTTCCGCGTTGGTCGGGGAATGCAAATGGTCAGTTAATCCTATGGGGATAAATATCCTGGAGGATTTAAAGAGCTGCGCAGCCAAAATGGCTCAGGAGAGCAATTTCGAACACATCCATTATGCCCTATTCTCCCGCTGAGGTTTTATGGATGCGCTGAAAGAAAAGGCAGCACGGGATGCAATCGGTTTGATCACGGTTGACAATCTTGTCCAGGGCTGATCTTGATTCGTCTCAAGTACTTTCATTGCAATCCAAGAAGTTTAATCAATGACGACCTTCGTGCCTGTCCGCATCCATAGCTGACTAAAAGAACAGGAACCCCATCCCGATAAGGTTGGCTTGCGGATGATGATGTAATGTAAATAAATGTAAAATCTATGTTGAATAAATGCCTTTGAATAACTTGCTGCACCCTGTGGGGTGCAGCTATAATGTATTATCAGAACAACAAAGTAGAGCCAGTCATGCGCCATCTTAATATAGATATGTCTGAACTGGAATTAGCCTTTGAAGGTGGGTTCGAGATGATCTCGTATTACCTGGATCTCGATACCGGCGAAGTAATTGCCGTCAGCGAGGAAGCGTGCAATGTATTGGATACCATCTACGAGTCTTATTATGATGAGCAGACTCAGGTTGTGGATTGGGAAGGTGCATTCGAAAACGAGCGCGTTCCCGATTGGCAGCGCGAACTAGTCCAGGACGCAGACCGGGTGGAAGCGGGTCTGGGCGTTACGATTATTGCCATCCCATCTGAAAGCTCATTAGAGGGTTACGATGATATGGAAGCTTTTATCGAAACCGTGCGTAATCCACATCTGAAAGAGTGCCTGGAACGGGCGATCGACCGGCACGGTCCGTTTCGGAATTTTAAGGATGTGCTATTGGATTATCCCAGTGAGCGCGAACACTGGTTCCAGTTCAAGCAAGCCTGTCTGCAGCAGCGGATGCTGGAGTGGCTGGAGGAGCATGGCATAACCACTCAACAATGATCAGAAACGTTAATGGATAACTATGGCAAAGAATCCTTTCCGATCCTATCTAATCAAAGTCACATTGAGTGGCACCCACCCGCCCATCTGGCGGCAGATTCTTGTGCCCGGTAGTACCACCCTGCTAAAATTGCATGACATCCTCCAAATCGTGATGGGCTGGGATAATGCTCACCTGCACCTATTCAAGGTCAGGGGATTGGACTACGAGAATCCTGATGAGGATGAAACAGGCGTAATGGGTATGTTAGATGAAGCCAAATATAAGCTAAATAAGATAATCCATCACGAGGGCGAACGATTACACTACATATACGACTTCGGCGACAGCTGGGACCATGCCTTGGTGGTTGAGAAGATTTCGTCTGCTCATGAAGGACTCCAGTCTCCAATTTGCTTGAAGGGCAAACGCGCCTGTCCACCTGAAGACGTGGGCGGTGTGTGGGGTTATGAAAACTTCCTGAAAGCGATCCAAGACCCGGAGCACGATGAACATGAGGATTATCTGAACTGGATCGGGGAAGAGTTCGATCCCGAGACTTTTGACCTGAATGCAGTCAATGACCAATTACACCACATGGGACGGGGATGGAGCACAGAATCCTTGGATTCATGGTCTGTGAATGAGAGCGAATTTACTGAGAAGGAATTTGATTTGGATCCCATTTGGTCGCACAGCCTGCCTGAAGACCAGCTGCGGGTGGTTGAAGAGTTGCCACTACGCCTGGATGTGATCGCCCTGCTCACCTACCTGCGCGAGCATAAGGTCACCGGCACCTCATCCACCGGCAACCTGCCATTAAAGGCAGTGAATGAAATTTGCGCCCAGTTTGTCAACCCACCAGTGTTGGAAATTTGCATTGGAGAGCACATTTATCGGGCGCGCAGCGAAACCGATATATGGCCTCTGCATTTCAGGCATATCCTGGTGTCATTGGGTCAATTAGCCAGCGGCGGGATAAGCCGGAGATGGAAGCCGACGCCACGCGGTGAAAGCTTCTTGACTGAACCAGCTCTACTACAGGTATGGCTGCTGGTGACGACCTGGTGGATGAAAGCTAATTGGGCGATTGCCGTTCCATATCTCGATGACGAGGACTTGCCATACGACTATTCAAGCCTTGCCCTTGAACAGCTACTGGAACTATCCGTAGGAAAACCTATAACGTTTAAACGCTTCGCTGATCAAATGATTAAAAAATCAGGCATGCAATGGGATTCCCCCAATAAAGACAACGCCAGGCGCACCTTACACAGTATTATCGAGCGAACTCTGGTCGGTCCATTAGTGGATTTTGGCGTATTGCAAAAAGAATATGTTCCGCACGAGATTCTCGGCGAGGAATTCCAGCAGTTATCTAGTTTCCAAATCACATCTTTCGGCAGAGGACTGCTAGAAGCGATCAATGGCGCGTTAAAGCAGGATAGTTGATGACCGAATAACAGTCCCGTGAATAGTCGGTGATTGCCCGATTACCTCCTCTCGCAGAAGTGTCAACGATATATTTTTTATATCCATGGCAAGCCAGGATTAGAAAATGAAAGAATCCTATCCCGATCTCTCTGTGAAAGATATTCAGGACTGGGTTGGCCAGGCATCTTACCGGAAGGGCGAATCTTATTTTCACCAGGACGCGATCATGGAACCTCGCCGCCAGGGGAGCACGTTTAAAGCTAGCTGTCTTGGCTCATCGGCGCTCTCATATCGGGTGCAAGCCACCCTGGATGCGGACGGTATTGCTGATGCAGAGTGCTCATGCCCTGTCGGGAATGGTGGACACTGTAAACATGTGGCAGCGTTATTGCTAGCTTGGCTGGACAATCCTGAGAGCTTCGCTCAAATAGCCGATACACAAACTGCTTTGGAACAACGCAGCAAGCCGGAGTTAATCACCCTCGTCCGCCAGATGCTGCAACGCTATCCTGACCTTGAATACCTGCTACAACTGCCATTGCCTATAAAAAGTACAGACCAGACCGCCATCAATCCCGCAGTTATCCGCCGCCAGGTGTCGCATGCATTCGGCGGGAGTTACTATGAAAGGAGTGGACGTGATTTATTTGAGGCCGCCCGTGATCTGGATGAGTTATTGAACCTGGCAGGGCAATATTTAGAACAGGCAGACCGTACCAATGCCGCTATGATTTATCGGGTGGTTGCCGAGGAAATTCTGCGGTATGAAGATTTAGTCACGGGTGATGAATCTGACAGGCTTGGAGAGTTGATTGACGACTGCGTCGAAGGGTTAGGGCTTTGTCTGCAGTTCCTCCAGGATTCAAACACACGGAGGGATATCCTGCAGGCTATATTTAAAGTGTTCCTGTGGGACATCAAGATGGGAGATGTTGGCATCGGAGATAATGTCCCCGAAATCCTATTGGAAAACGCGACAATACAGGAGAAGGAATTACTGGCTGGCTGGATACAATCAGAGCTACCGGCTATGAGTGATTGGGGTCAGCAAATCTTGGGGGGATTGTTGCTTGATCTGCAGGCTGAAAAGTTGGATGATGAATCCTTCCTCGAGATCTGTCGCCAATCTGGTAGATTGAACGACCTGGTCAATCGCTTGCTTCAGCTTGGTCGCCTGGAAGAGGCGATCTGTGAAACCGAGAAGGCTGATGACTACAACCTGTTGACCCTGGCTGACATATTCGTCGAGCGTGGTCACGGCTCTCTGGCTGAACGGATGGTTCATGCTCGAGCAGAGACCAGCCGCGATTTTCGCTTATCTGTCTGGTTGAAGGATTATGCCAGCCTGCAGGGCGATTTTCCAAAAGTGTTGGAGTGGGCTAAGCGGCTGTTTCTATCAAGACCTTCTACAGCTGAATATTTAGAGATAAAGAAACTGGCTATTCAAATCAATCGGTGGCCCGACAATAAAAGCGAGATGATTAACTGGCTAACTAATCACAAACAATTCGATGTGCTTGTCGAAATATACCTTGAAGAAAGTGAAATTGACCTGGCATTGGATGCCCTTGAAAAGGCCCGAATGACCGCCCGCCATCGGTGGGAATATCCCTATTCACTAGAGATAACAGTAGCCAAAGCAGCCGAAGAAAGTCGCCCTGAACAAGCCATCCAATTGTATCTGGATCGAATAAAGAGTTTGATTGATCGGCGCGGGCGTGATAATTACGCCGAGGCGCCTAATTACTTGAAAGTGGTGCGAGGGCTGTATAAACGGCTTGGAAGGCAAGAGGATTGGTACTCCTTGATTGCAAGCCTACGGCAGGAGAATCGAAATCTACCCGCTTTACTGGATGAGCTGAAGAAGGCCGGTTTGTGACCTGTTTATTTCATTGCATTAAGATGCCATTTGTGGTATCTTATTCGCATGGAATTTGCCGAATTACTCGAAATCGTAGGAGAAGAACCGGTATTTGAAACCGGATTGCTGATGGCCGGAAATACCAACTCGCGCGATATTCGCCGTCAGCTCTCGCGTTGGAGGCAAACTGGTAAAATCTATCAACTCCGCCGCGGTCTTTACAGCTTAGCGCCACCTTTTAAAAAGGTAAATCCACATCCATTCGTGGTCGCCAATCGCATGCTTCCGGCGTCTTATGTCAGCCTGCAGTCGGCGCTGGCATATTATGGCATGATCCCCGAGTACGTGCCAGTAACCACCAGCGTCACCACCAAGCGGCCGACGCACTGGGAAACACCAATAGGTATTTTTAGCTTCCGCCATATCCAAGTAGATTTTTTCGATGGCGACCGTTTGGAGAATATCGGTGAAGGACAGCAAGCCTTCATTGCCAGTCCGGAAAAAGCCTTGCTCGACCTTATCTATCTGGAGTCAGGAGGGGATACTCTCGATTATCTCACCGAGCTGCGGTTGGGGAACTTGAATCAGCTGGATTGGCAACTCCTCAAGAACCTGGCTGGTCGGATTGAGAAACCCAAACTCCTGCGCGCCGTCGCAGCGATCCAGAAACTGGCTGGAATAGAAGAGGAATTTAAGAGCTTATGAAAGCCTATATCGAACAGCTATTGAGAGATGTCCCCAATCCAATCACTGGTCGCAACATGGTTAGGGAATACTTACAGGCAAGGATATTGGAGAGCCTGCAGCGTGCTGGGGCAATGGTTCCATTGGCTTTTCACGGTGGCACAGCACTGCGTTTTTTGTATGCAATTCCTCGATATTCTGAAGACCTGGACTTTGCCCTGGAAAAGCCAGATGACAGCTATGATTTTCGAGCCTATTTGAGAGCAATTCAGGATGAATTCGTAAAGGAAGGTTACCAGATCGGGATCAAGCTCAACTACAACAGGGCGGTAAACGCTGCCTTCGTGAGATTCAACAACCTTCTCTATGAATTTAGTCTTTCTACACAAAGGGATGAAGTCCTGGCCGTGAAACTTGAGGTCGATACCAATCCGCCGTCTGGGGCAGGGTTGAACATCACACTCATCCGGCGCCATGTCACTTTACGCTTACAGCACCATGATCGATCTTCGCTCCTGGCTGGCAAGCTGCATGCCCTTTTCCAACGCCGTTATGTGAAAGGGCGAGACCTCTATGACTTGATGTGGTATCTCAGTGATCCAGATTGGCCAAATCCCAACTTCATACTCCTGCAAAATGCCTTACAGCAGACCGGTTGGGATGGACCCGTCCCGGATGAGAAGAACTGGCGGGATATCCTATGCCAGCGATTGGGGAAAATCGATTGGAAGAAATGCGCCAGCGATGTAAAACCATTTCTTGAGAGATCGACTGAGGCTGCACTGTTAACTCAAGAGAATTTTGAAAACCTGCTGGGTTGTTCCTTACCCTAAATTCACTTGAATGCGTGTCGACGATTTGCTATTCTGTGGTCAACCACACCGTACGCAGCTCGCCCAGATTATTGTCGACGCAGTGTTGAAATCGACGTCGAATCTCGGGACGATACCATTATCGGTATCGCCAAATAGTTCACTCTTGTGGGCGGGCAGCTAGGGTTTGAAATCCGATACAAGCTGGTGAATGATCTACAGCCAGATGAAAAAGGCCGTTTCTTCCTTAAGTAACCAATCTAAATATAGAACAGAAGGGGACAGAAGACTATGATTTCATTGACATACCTGACAATGGCTTGACCTGCCATTCACAGGAGTGTAAAATTCAAATCAAGAGAAATAAAGCAAAATCGCCCAGTTTGACCTGAGCGATATCATGCGCAGACACTCTGAACCTTAGCAACCGTTATATCCAGATTGATTGATAGCCGGCAGCAACCTCAAAGTTTTACGCAAGGCGGGGAGGGCGGGTCCCCTACCCGCAGTTGGGTAAAACTAACTAGTCCATCTCCAATTGGAGGGGGCTTTTTATTAATGTTTCTATCTTTACTCGTTTATAGTGATTGTATTTCATCATTTGAATAAAGTCGATGGGCATATGTCCCGTGCTATTAGGGACAAATATCCCGTCGATCCATGGATATTAATCTATTAGCCTATTAAAATAGTTTCAGATTATAAACGAACCCATAAGCAGGGAATGAGTCCAAGAAGCCTTACTATTAGTGAGTGCTCAATGTCGGTTCTTATGGATTATTTGTAAAAGGTGTAGTCAGGTATTTCAGAAAAATGATTGCATCATCATCTTTTTTTCGAGCACCTTGGAATATCGGTTTGAATGTACTGACTGATTTATCAGAGATTAAATTGCACCCATATTAGTTCTATAAGTAACCCCCAATAAGGGGGTTAGAAAGCAAGAAGCGGCTCGAACTATCAACCAATGGCTTAAAAGAACGATTAGGAATAAAAGTTTCTCCCATCCAGTGTCCTGTTCTTTTTACCTCAACCTATTTGATGCGAGGTAATGCAAGTACATTGGATATGTTAAGTAAGGTGCTGTCAACGGTTTGGTGTCCAGTGGATTTGGATTTTTGGAAGACAATTATGTTTATACCACGCTCCAAGTTTATCCCTCAAGATCATCTATCGTGATTGTTTAAGCTTCGTTCTTTATCCACGCCGCCAGGTTCTTTATGGTTTCAGCAAAGGCAGGTAAATATTCTTCTCCTACATATTTCCTTGGATCCGGCAGATCAATCTGATTCCAAATGAACACATCCCGATGGTCTTCAACCAGATCTCGTAATTTCGTACTCAGCAAGTAGGGTGAGAGGCCTTCCCATTCGCCACTTTCATGTGAAATGATGACTTTTGCGGTAAATGCGTATACCTGATACCAGAAGCGCCATAACGGAAACTCGCTATCAATACCCAATAAATCATACCATGCCTCAGCATTAGCTCGGTATTGTACTGGTTTTGTTTGAGTACTTTCGATGAGTTGAGCAGAAGCCATATTGTCTGCTACTCTTCTTACTGTATAAATGGAATAATCTAATGCCTGTGCGATCAGTCTGGCGCTGGCCCATTCGCCTCGCAGTGAAATCAGATAGCATAATAGATCCGGCGCTACGCCCATGCCAAAGCCCAACCGCATGCGTAGCACCAGCGCTGTAGGATGCCAGACGTTAGGATAAGCTTTCCACAGTTCCTGATTTCTAGCCGCCGGTCCCGCATCAGCACCTGCTAAGCTTCGCCAGCGATAATCGTTCCCCTCTACCCTGGCTTGATGGGCGAATTGCGCCAGCAGTTTTTTCGTCTGGATCGGGTACCTATCCACCAGGTTCTTCGCTCGCTGGAGGCTTATGAGCTTCGAGCCGTTCTTGGCCCATGATGCCAGAACATCCCAAAGTCTTCTTTCGTGATGATGGAGCGTCAGGGAAATAAGAAGCAGCGCCTCTGGATCAACCATCGTACGCGCCAGGCGGTCAGTATCGATGAACGACCCAAGAGCCCTCCATTGAATCCAGATCGCCTCGATAACAGTTTCCTCCAGCAGATGGATGTCGATGCTACTCATTTCTCTTTGCATACTTCAATACCTCATCTACGATTTGAGCGAATGGAGCGGATGGATCCTGGGTTCTAACCCACTGTGCAGCGGCATCCAACTCTTCGTTATTGGGCTGAAGAGCCATCAAATCCTGAAAGTGAACGCTTGTTGGACCCTCGCTGTCAGCAGCAGCGTATAGTTTAAAGAAAATAAGGTCATAGCGGTCTGCTAGGCCGACCCATAAGCCGTTGTATTGCTTCCAGTGTATTCGCTCCTCAAAGCCCTCTGGCAATCCCGATTTCCATTGCAAACCCACCGTTGTGTTCATCCAATCGTCAGGTAAGTTGTAATCTCGGGCCACCCTTGCGATTGCTCGTGTCAGTATATCGGGAAGCGGTTCGGGAGCCTCGATAACCTTTCTCTCCCGTTCAGGCGGGTCATGGCTTATGGCGATGACATCCACATCTCTGGTAACCCTTGTAACCAAGCCTTGCATAATGAGAGCCGTGCCTCCAACGACCACGACTGCTGCATGCTCCCCTTGGGAGGCCAAAATCTCACCCAAAGCTCGTAAAGCAGCAATCAAATCCGGTGTTTGAGTTTGCTTCCTAGCCATTTCCATAAGCACTATTATAGTCACTTTAAGTGATTATAATCGTTCCATATTATGGTATTAAAGAGACTCTTCCTACTCACAGGCTCTATAAATCAGGGTTTATCTATGGAAATATCAGTAAAGGATTTCTTCAAGAAAGTGATCCTCATTATGAGATTCCATACAAGTCTCACACAGGAGGAAGTCCCTTTGCGCTTCGCTGGAACACGTATAACAAACCCAGGATGCGACGGTCCTTCGCCCCTCGTCTTTGCAAACCTGGCAATATTGGAAGCTCGGTTTGTTTTGAACGGTGATGCTCGGGTAACTGGTATTTTCTCCAGGTTCGCCGATAAACTCCAATACCAGCCTGTGCTCCATCCAATCGCCAAAGTCGTACACATATTTCAGTGCATCTCCTGGACTTAGATACAAACTGGCAACCTGAATGTCAGCAGCTTCCCCTCCACCATCGGGGTTGACATTCCCCAGGTCGACCTCCCGAAAGCGACGACTTTCCCCCCGCTTCACCAACTTCCAAAAGCCGCTCAGATGATCCAGATGGTCGTGTTGAAAGGCTGTGCGCAGAATGTCGTCAAAATCTGCCAGGGTATGCCTGCCTTGAATTTCGATCCGTCGCCAGATACTCTTGTTATGCCAGAGCGCACCTTTGAAGCAGTAGACCCGGCTGGCTTCTTGTTTTGAGATCGGCTTTTGACGTGATGCCTTTTGTTTAGGCTCATCCCACAGGTCATCAAGTATTCGATCTGATGAAGAGATCCAATCTTCATACCGGATATCATAGCCTGTCCACTTCATGCGCGGGTCTCGTTCGATAACTATCAACCAATGATCGGGAGGATAAATGTTAGATGCTTTGAGGTGGAGATACGCGGTTGGGATGACGATTCCACCCCCCACACCCTCATTGGACGCAGCCTCTAACTGTTGAAATAAATCGTCGGCCAGCGCCTGGTTTTGAGTCTGGATTTCGGCTGCATGGCGTTGGCGGAGGCGAGCAGGTTCAGGCTCCAAACAGAAACGACCTTTTTCCCAATCCAGCACCGTCACCAAGAGATTATCACCATGCCGTAAGTCATGCTTCTTGAACCACCATGCCAGGTCAAACGTGGTGTGTTCAATGTCTTCCATCCCCAATAAAGTCTTGATCTTTACTCTGACCTTGACCGGATTTACCGGGATGGGATGCCCATCAGCGTCTTCCAGCAAGAATTCCTCAGCAGGTAAATCATGAGGAACCAAAAACTGAAACGTAGGAAAAATGGACAACCTGCCTTGGTTGACTTCCTGGCGAGAGAGTGTGACGCGGAAGCGGATGCCACACATGGCAAGGCGCATCGGTATCAGAGCTTGTTTGTCCAAAAAGAGCAGGGTCTTGCCCAAAAAGTCGAACTGGAGCGACTGTCGAACCCCGGCTTTCGGATCCTTAGCTTTTGAAGACCAGAGCGCCAGCACCCGGCGAGTGAACTCCTCCAGCTCCATGGGACCGGCCATCTGAGCAATGACCTGTTCTATCGCCTGGTTTTTTGTAGGGGGTTCAGTGTGATCATTCATCGTTATCTTTAATATCAGGAGTTCCAGACGTGAAGATTGACGCCTCTGTTACTCCCAGTCACGAATCATACCCTAAGATTACGTTTGTTATAATGGGATTGTTTTGGCATACTTCATATTTATATCGAGGTTGTTGTGAAAAACCTAGATAGAATCAACCGCTAATAAGGACAGAAGACCAGGATTTCATTGACATACCTGACAATAGCTTGACCTGCCGTTCACAGGAGTGTACAATGCAAATCAAGAGATACAAAGCGAAATCGCCCAGCTGAACCTGAGCGATTTCATGCGCAGAAACTCTGTACCTTTCCAACTGTTACGTTAAGGTTGATTGATAGCCGGCAGCAACGGCAAAATTTTACGCAAGGCGGGGAGGGCGGGTCCCCTCCCCGCAGTCGGAAAAACTTTACTAGCCCTTTTCCAGATGGAGAGGGCTTTTATTAATAATTCTATGTTTAGTCGTTTAATGTGATTGTATTGCATCATTTAACGAAAGTCGATGGGCAGATGTCCTGTGTTGATAGGGACAAATATCCCGTCCATATATACAACAAAGTCTACTTTCTTCTTAGAATAGGTCAAAAACATAAACGACCCCGATGAGGGATAGTGTTATAGAAACCAGTCTATTAGTGAGCGTGGAATGGTAAGCGTTGTAATTATTATTGCCATTTCCAATTTGCGTATAGAATTTTATTTCAATATTTATAGATCACTAGTAATGCTAGCAGTCAGAAATTAAAGAAAAATACTTGCACAATCTCTGAATCTTAAAACTTACGAGGATATGCCCTGAATAAATGGATTAACTCATTGACGACATGAGTGTGTAATATATAGTTGTAGATGGGATATTAACAATGGATTCAAATCAAGATATTGGATTTACTTTAAGCGATACTTTATCTGTTTAAATCATATAGTACATGGCGTCGAGAAAATCTGATTAATTGGGTGGTTCACCTGGCAATAACACAAAACTGGTATTTTCGTAAAAGTAACCACAGGCCTTACATTGGTAATTAAGTTTAACTGAAAATGTGGAGATGTATGTTTCAGTCAATTCCATCCTGCTATTGCATTTTGGCGCTGTACATCTGATAGGTATAAACCGCAAGATGTAAATAAACAGGATGATAAAAACAAAAAACAGAAATATAGGCAAAGCGCTATATTCAATTGTGGCTTTAATGATCAAAACAAAGAATATAGGAATACAAATTATTGGGCCGATCACATTACACGAATTAATTATTTTCGCATGTGTTTTTGGTTGCATTATCTGAGCCTTACCATTGATATACAGTTCACAACCTGAAAGACTTATCCTTGATTCCACCCTAATTGTATCGTATCATCAATATATATTCAGAAATAATTGGTTGGATCGACTAAACATGGTTGATGTTTGGTTAGTCAATAGAAATTCGTTGATTAAAAACCAGTAATATGGTTATAATATATTATAAGAATGTTTGTATTCTAATACCAGCTTAGTTCTGATCACAGTTCTTAATTATATACGAGAAGGAGAATGCGATGCGAAATTTATCTGGTAAACGCGTATTAATAACCGGTGGCGCAAGAGGTATTGGCGCGGCTACAGCGAAGCGGTTTGTAGAGGAAGGATCAAGAGTAGTCGTATTAGATCGTTATGGACCAGCGCTAGATGAAATCAAAAAAGAGCTTCCCAAATTGGAAGATACCATTTTGGCAGATATTTCTATCTTAGATGATGTAAACCGTGTTTTTAAGCATATAGACCAAATTTGGAATGGATTGGATGTATTAATAAACAACGCGGGAATCAGCATCCGCCACAGATTCATGGATATCACCCCAGAGGAATGGCATCAAATCATGAATACAAACCTGACTGGTTTGTTTTATATGGCTAAAGAAGCTGCAAAACGCATGCTAATAGCTCAAAAAGGGGTGATCATAAACATGGGATCAACCAGCGGTTTCACGGGCTACCATTATTATGCTGATTACAATGCTTCTAAGGCTGGCGTAATTGAATTATCGCGTTCGATGGCATTGGAACTCGCCCCCTATGTGCGGGTCCTTGCACTTTGCCCAGGTTATGTCTTAACACCGATGCAAGCGGCAGAATATACCCCAGAAATGATGCGTGAAGTTGACAGTAAAATTCCCCTGGGGAGGCAAGCCAGACCTGAAGAAATGGCAGCAGTATTTGCCTTCTTAGCCTCAGACGATGCCAGCTACATCACCGGGTGTGCTATAACCGCCGATGGCGGCGAGACGGCTGGTGGACTGGCAAGCCAAAAAACAGCATTCAATTGAAGTGAGATTAATTGATATCAGATCAACGGTTTTCTAACCAATGTTCCTATCAATTTGCAACATGCGGTGCGTTCCAACATGGTGACTTGTGAACGTGCACCACTTTCCATATTTCATTTAATTTGACCATAACACGGCTTTCATTATGCGCCTCAACATGCTCACCATCTGCAAGGGAAGTACTAACAAGAAGAGTGTAACTAGCAATTGCAGAATCGCCATAGCGCTGGATACGAAGGTTCGCAAGATCAAAGCGTGATTGCATCACATGCTCATCAGTACCATTCTCATGTTTTCTTTGCGCTTGCCGTTTAGCATCGGCAATTATCATAAACTCGTGGAAAGGTAGTCCATCAATCCGATGTGGTGTAAGCCACCATTCATAAACTGCCAGATCTTCAGCCGAAGTTGCTCGATAAGTCTCAAGATCATTATCCTGAACAGCCTGCAGGTGTTTTAGAAGAAACTTGTGGACTTCAGCATCTATAGTCATTATGATCCTCTCTCGATTATGATTTTTGTATTGTTGACTTTACAAGATAACAGGTTGACTACAAAGTCGCGAAGCAATATTATTCAGAATTATGCTTCTGCGTTAGCGAAAAGGGAATTCTTCGCGATGGCTGATGAGTAGCTGAGTGACACGAAGATTAAAGAGCAGAATAAACGGAACAAGAATAGCAGCTTAAACAACAGATAGGTTCCGAGTTATTATAATATGATTAAATACTCTTAGCGAAAGTATGTATCACAGATCAATTATTGCATAATTGCACGTAGCTAAACTTGTTGCAAAGCGTTGAAATGACCAATTAGATTCTTCTAAATCAGGGACTGAGTATGCGACCAAAACTACCCTATGGACAGGTTTTAACCGACCGCCAATATGATCAAATAGAAGAAACCACTTTTCGATTGCTGGAGGAGGTGGGCATTCGATTGCAGCATCGGACCGCAATGGAAATGCTTCATGGTCGTGGATGCCCCGTCCAAGGCGATCGTGTGCTTATCCCTCGCGAAATTGTGGCATGGGGCCTTGAAAATATCGAACGAAATGCTGTCATTCGCAGTGCGGATGGCTCAAAAGAAGTAACTTTGGGACAAGATAAATTTCTCGTTCATAATGGAGGTAGCGTACCGAACTTTGAAGACCTAGAGACAGGCCAGCGCAGGCCGGCGAGATTACAAGATTTGGTTGATGGCACGCGTGTTCTTGACGCACTACCGAATATTGACGTAGTAATTCCCCTGGTCGGACCACAGGACGTACCTGAAGAGTTGATGACCATTGCATCATTTGAAGCCATGCTTCACCACACGCATAAGCCGATTGCAGGAGCTGCGGTTGAGAATCCAACCGAAGTGCGTTACATGATCGAATTGGCATCTGCTTGCTGCGGGGGAAAAGAAGCTTTTCGCGCCCGTCCGACGATCCCAATCCTTGCTTCCCCCATTAGTCCCCTTACATTCACAGAAAAAGTGACCAGCGCAATCCTGGCAATTGCCGAGGCTGGCGCAACATTTTTCCCCTTACCTGCACCGACAATGGGAGCAAGCGGTCCCATCACTATGGCTGGAGTACTTGCGCAGCAACATGCTGAAGTTCTTGCCAGTATTGTCATCGTGGCTTCGGCTTACCCAGGAGCGTCTGTGGTTTATTGTTCCCGCATCAACCCAATCGATATGCGAACAGGAGTCTCCTGGTGGGGAGGGCCAGATATGGGTATGGCAGGCGCATGCGCAACACAATTAGCCCACCGAAGTGGATTAAAGTCTGATGTCTATGGCTTGTGTACCAGCGCAGCAGCGCTGGATGCCAGGTTCGCGTATGAGAAGTTTGCCAACGCCTTAATGCCAGCGCTGGCAGGCGCGGATATACTTTCTGGAGCAGGTACCATGGACAGTGGCATGACCGCAACATTAGCGGGGGCAGTGCTGGATAATGAGATGATCAGCCTGATCCATCACATTCTGCGCGGTTATGAGGTTAATGATGAGACCCTGGCATTTGACGTGATGAAGAAAGTGATCCTGAGCGATGATATCTTTCTCGGTCAATTGCACACTGTGAAGCACCTGCGAGATGGGACGATTTGGTTCCCCGCCATCAATGACCAAGCCTTGTTGGCTGACCACGATATAAGAGCTGGCGTTGCTTCTCATGCACGCGCTAAAGTTTCTGAACTTCTTAAAACATCCGAGCAGGATACCCTTTCGACATCAGTTTGCGCAGAATTGGCAGAAATCATGGAGCACGCCAAAAGAGAATTAGTCAGCTCGTAATAACCTGAAAGTCGGCAAAAATTGAGGTATTAAGTAGCGAGCAACAACAGGTTGGTAGTCTTTGAGCATAATGACATATTTTGAGTTCAAAATACAAATCATAAGAGAACTATCAGTGAGAAAAGGAGGTTAAGCAGAGAGAGGATTAAAAAAAGTAGCAATACGATCGTTCTAATCGGTTTACAACAAAACCACAAGCGTATAGAGGAGAAGCGAAATGAAAAATAAATTAAACTACCGAGATATTTTTAAACTTACGATCGTCTCGGTAATGGCTTTAGCAATAATATTATCCAGTTGTACGACTCCGACACCTACCGTAACTGAGCCTGGAGTCGCAACCTCTGTTCCTCCTACTTCGGTTCCAGCCACCGCAGTTCCAGCTACTGCAGTTCCTCCTACTGCAGTTCCTCCTACTGCGCCTCCAGCTGAACCTAAGGTTCTAAAAATCCGGCTGTATGGTGACATCCAGGTCCTGGATCCAGCCTTCTATGTGTCAGCTAATGATAAAGTCGTAGGTACAAATATTTATAGCGGCCTGGTGACCTATGGAGCGAACTCCTATGATATCGTAAACGATCTGGCTGAATCCATCGCAACATCTGATGATGGAACCGTGATCACCTTCAAGCTCAAGGAAGGTGTGCAATGGCAAAACGGTTATGGTGAGGTGACCACGGAAGATGTCAAGTTCTCCTATGAACGGTTCATCGACCCCGAGCTTAAAGCCTCGTATGCTGATGACTGGGCTCAATTGGACCACGTAGAGATCATTGACAAGTATAACGGCAAGATTATCTTAAAAGGACCTTTTGCCCCGATCTGGCACTCTACCCTGCCAGTCACCGCTGGGTGGGTGTTGTGCAAGAAGTATGCGGAAGCAGTTGGTCTTGAAGGTCTTGCCACGAAACCGGTGGGTAGTGGACCTTACATCTTATCTGAGTGGCTTCCCAAACAACAAGTAACCCTAACGCGCAACCCTGATTACTTCGGCACACAACCATATTATGATGAAATTGACTTCATCCCCATCGAGGACGACAAAGCTGCCGAAATCGCCATGGAGGCGGGTGAATTAGATTTTTCTCAAGTTAGCATCGACTCGTATGAAAGATTCTCCAGCGACAGCACTTTCACTACTGTCAAGGTGCCGAATATCCGATTTAGCTGGATTGGCTTGAACGTGGAGAATCCCAAATTAGCGGATATCAACGTCCGGTTGGCAATCCGTTACGGTGTTGACGTTCAGAGTATCCTCGATGCCGCCTACTTTGGATTGGTAGATCGGGAATTAGGTTTAATCGCCCCCGGATTAGTGGGATACTGGCCGGATGCTCCTCGGTATGAACGCGATGTAGAAAAAGCAAAAGAATATCTTGCCAAGGCTGGCCTCACTTCCCTGGATATCAGATTCGACATTCTGAACACAACCGAATATCAGACCTGGGCTCAAGTCGTTCAGCAGAATCTGAAGGATGTTGGGATCAATATTACTATCAACCCAATGGACTCTGCCAGCTTCTGGTCTCTCGGCGATGGCGATAAAGGTAAAGACGCCGAGATGTTTGGGATCAATTACTCCATGGAACCCGACCCCTCGTGGGCGACGGTGTGGTTTACAACGCCTCAAATCGGTATTTGGAATTGGATGCGCTGGTCTAGCACAGAATACGACCAACTACATCAAGAAGGCTTGACCACACTCGACAATGCAAAACGAACCGAGATTTACATAAGAATGCAGCAACTATTCGATGAAGCTGCTCACACCATCTGGATCAGCCATGGAAACTTGGTCTTTGTTAACAAACCGAGCATTAATGTAGCTATGACGCCAAATGGAGTCATCCAGCCTCGTTTCTTCTCTGGAACTCCTTAAATATCTCTTTCCAGCAAACTTTGTTCTCCGGGGCTCAGGGGTATCCTTGAGCCCCGGATGGTATACTGTATAATTGAAATGAAAAGTTAAATCCAGACATAAAATTCCAATTCACTTTCCATGCGCATTTATTTCTTAAAACATATTTTCATGACCATCGTAGTGCTGATGGTGGTTATTATCATTCTGGCGCTTCTGGTGCACATAGTTCCTGGTGACCCAGCCAGGCTGTTTCTCGGCCAACGGGCTACTCCAGAATTGATAGCTGGATTTCGAAGTGCCATGGATCTCGATCAACCCGCCTTTATACAGGTAGGGCGATTCTTGTGGCGAACCTTACATGGCGATTTGGGCATCGATTTATGGACCAAGCGTTCTATAACAGCTACTATTGGTGATGTGCTGCCACACACAATTATCCTAGCTTGGTCAAGTCTCATGTTGGCTGTAATCGTTGGTATCCCCTTGGGTGTTTTTTCGGCAAGTCACCCTGATTCGTGGATTGATCGTTTTACGGCAATCATCTCAATTTCGTTTATTACCATCCCTAACTATGTGGGTGGTTTGATCATGCTCCTCATCTTTGCTGTACAATTCAAGGTATTGCCTGCCATGGGAGTGGGCGAGGCAAGTAATCCCATCGATTACCTGCGTCACCTGGTGATGCCTTCCGTTGCTTTAGCCATACCTTGGGTTGGCTACCTGGCCCGACTCGTGCGCACAAGCCTGCTTGAAGTGTTCAACGCAGATTACATCCGGGCAGCACGAGCTGCGGGGCTGAAGGAGCACCTCATTTTATACAAGTATGCCCTCAAAAATGCTTTAATTCCTACGATGGCTGTGCTCGGAGTTGGTATTGGCAATCTCATGGGAGGCGCAGTATTCGTCGAGGTAATTTTCAATCGACCGGGGATGGGAACTCTCATTTTTAAAGCGATTCAAATGCGTAACTACCCTCTGGTGCGAGGTGGGGTTCTCGTTGTCGCCATTCTTTTTATAATGGCTAACTTGTTGACTGATATCATCTACACTTACCTCGACCCGCGCATCCAAGTGGAAAGGAGCTGAAGCTTCTATATCCATGGGAATCAATCCCTCTCGTTCCAGTCGAATTAACAACATCCTAGACCGTATCCCGGTTCTTGGAGATGTACTGAAACGCCCCCTTGGAGCGCTAGGTTTTACGATCGTTCTGGGTTTTGCCCTGGTCGTGATTTTTGCCCCGGTCATCGCTCCCCATAGCAGCGATGCATTGGATATTCCTCACAAGTTGCAGGGACCTTCGTCCACCTTCCTGTTGGGTACTGATCACCTGGGACGAGATATTTTGTCACGGTTGATTTATGGCTCGAGAATTGCCTTGGGTTCCGCACTATCCGCTGTGGGGTTTGCCCTCACTTTGGGATTGTTCTTAGGTTTGATTTCCGGTTATCTAGGTGGATATATAGACAATATCATCCTTGTCATTCTAAATTCAATCCAGGCTTTTCCTGCAGTTATTCTCGCCTTGGCAATCTTGGCTTTGCTTGGGCCTTCTTTGATTAACGTAATTCTAGTCATTGGGGTAACTTGGACTCCGGGTTATGCGCGTGTCATCCGTGCGCAAGTGATGTCTATAAAAGAAAACGTATACATAGAGGCAGAGCGTTCCCTGGGCGCCAGTCGAAAACGCGTGATTCTTGTTCACATCCTGCCTAATATCCTGGCACCGTTAGTAATATTATTGGCAATGGATATGCCGGTAGTGATCACCTTTGAAGCCGGATTATCTTTCCTGGGCTTGGGTGTGCCCCCACCCACACCATCATGGGGTGCTATTCTGTCTGAGGGGTTTAACTTTATTCGCAACTCTCCCTGGCCAATCACCTGGGCAGGTTTGACGTTAATGCTAACTACTTTAGGATTTACGCTTTTCGGTGAGACTTTACGAGACGTGCTGGATCCGCGGTTCTCAGGATTATGGAGAGCTTGATGGACACCATTTTGCGCGTCGAAGACCTCCATATTGGATACCTAACCCGCTACGGGACCCTTCCCGCCATTCGGAACGTGAGTTTTGAGGTAAAGCAACGCGAGATAGTTGGGATTGTAGGAGAATCGGGCTGTGGAAAGAGCACTGTCGCCTCGTCGGTTCTGCGTTTGCTACCGCCCAATGGCAAGATAACGGGTGGTCATATCTGGTTCAAAGGAAAAGATTTATCCAGTGCTACTGAAGAGCAAATGCGCCAATTACGTGGTTTGGAGAGTTCGATGATCTTCCAAGATCCAATGACCAGTTTGAATCCGGTGTTTACCATTGAATCACAAATGGCAGATGCTCTCCTTGCGCATAACAAAAAACTGCATCGCAATGAAGTACAGCAGCGAACTATTCAAATGCTTGACCGGGTTGGAATCCCGGATGCCGCTGAACGTATCAAATGCTATCCGCATGAGTATTCCGGCGGAATGCGCCAGCGTGTCATGATCGCCATTGCCCTACTTGCTAATCCATCTTTCATGGTTGCAGATGAACCTACTTCGGCATTAGATGTCACCTTAGAAGCACAAATCTTGGACTTAATTCGAGGTCTTCGAGAGGAATATGGCACGGGTATCTTATATATTTCTCATGACCTTGGGATCATGGCTCAATTGTGTGATCGGATTATCATTATGTATGCCGGAAGCATAGTGGAAAGCGGTGACGTATACGAGATTTTTGATGACCCGAAACACCCTTATACACAAGCCCTCTTGAATTCACATCCTTCGCGCAAATTAACCCGTGAGCGCCTGACCACTATTCCAGGACAGGTGCCCAGTTTGAGGCAACTACCAATAGGCTGTAAATTCGCGCCACGCTGCCAGAAGGCTGAAACAATATGCCATGATACAGAACCACTCTTCGTACTAACTGGGGGGAGGAAGGTTCTTTGCCATATCTACGACCCCCGGTACTCACACAATTGGAACAGTTCACCAATCGCTAAACTGCATACTGGGGCGGATAGTGCGAGTATATCGCAGTCAGCGAATATTATTACTCCCCGGACACTTCAACCCGCCGAGGGACATCCCCCGTTGACAATCCGGGGTCTACAAGTACACTTTCAAGATCGTATCGGATTGGTGGCGCAACTCTTAGGGCAAAAACGTGGTGTGGTGCACGCGGTCGATGGTGTAGACCTGGAAATTAAGCGGGGCGAGACGTTAGGACTGGTGGGCGAGTCAGGATCGGGTAAGACAACTCTGGGAAGAACTATCCTGCGTTTGGAGAATCCAACTTCTGGACAGACGATTTTACTTAATAAAGATATCAGTCACCTGTCTGAGGCCAGGGTACGTCCTTTGAGGGCGCGAATGCAGATGATCTTTCAAGATCCGTGCAGCAGCCTCAGTCCACGATTGAAAGTGTCAGTGATTCTAACCGAACCTTTTCGAATACACAAAATCCCATTCGATCCAAGATCCAAAGTGATGGAACTATTAAATATGGTTGGGCTTTCCGCTGAACAGGCTGATAAGTACCCACACGAGCTATCGGGTGGGCAGGCTCGCCGAGTGGGAATAGCGCGTGCCCTTGCTTTAAATCCTGAATTCCTGGTAGCCGATGAACCCACCGCCGGCTTGGATGTTTCGGTGGCAGCAAGTATTCTTAATTTATTAAAGGATCTGCGTGAACAACTCAATTTAACCTATTTGATCATCACTCACAATTTGAATGTTATCAGCTTCATTGCCGATCGGGTTGGGGTAATGTATTTGGGCAGATTAGTAGAACTTGGTGCTACGAGCGACATTTTTGATCACCCAAGGCATCCATACACCGAAGCTTTAATTTCGGCGATCTCTGTGCCTGACCCCAGGCTACGCGAGTTTCAGAAACAACGTATTATCTTGAAAGGCGAGATCCCTAGCCCCAAGAATCCACCGTCTGGTTGTCATTTCCACCCACGCTGTCGATATGCTCAAGAAAAGTGCTCGCTTGTTACCCCGCCTCTCGACCTTATCGATGGCGGGGCTCATTGGTCAGCCTGTCATTTTCCCGATGCAGTCAAGCAGAGCTATGCAGATTTATTCTAAGAGAGAGCTAAATTCTGACCTCGCCACATTCACTGACCCGGTGAGCATCACAACAACACAATTAGGAGCAGACTATGAGCGATGTGCTCAAACAAATATCAAATGCAGTGATAGAAGGACAATTAGATAACATTTCCTCCCTGACAAATGCTGCGTTATCTTCTGGTTTGACCGCGAAGGAAGTTTTGGAAAAAGGCTTGATGCCAGGGATGGATGTCATCGGAGTTGAGTTTAGGCGGGGTGACCGGTTCATTCCTGAAGTATTGATTTCGGCAACCACGATGCACATCGCTCTAGATATCCTGAAACCGCTGCTAGCCAGGGCAAAAGAAAAAATGGCAGGGAAAGTCATTATTGGTACTGTCGAAGGCGATGTACATGATATCGGCAAGAAGCTTGTCGGCATGATGCTGGAAGGGGCCGGTTTTGAAGTAATAGATATAGGTAAGGATGTCCCTTCAGATAAATTCGTTGATGCCGTACGAAATGAAAAGCCAGATCTTGTTGCTATGTCTGCACTATTGACAACCACGATGGTCTCGATGAATCGAACGATCACAGCACTAAAAGAAGCAGGCTTACGGGAGACCGTCAAGATCATGATTGGCGGTGCTCCCGTAACAGCAGACTATTCAAAACAAATTGGCGCAGATGGTTATGCTGCGAATGCACCTGAGGCTACAGAATTAGCGATGAGGCTATGTGACGCCTTGTAAATATGAACTGACGGTCTGAAACCAGATGGACAGATATTAGGATAATCTGTACAGAAGCTCATTACAAGCTATCTGGCTACCAGGCTAAGGATATACACTAATAAAGGCGCAATGGCGATAGCTGGGAGGAAGTTCCCCACTCGAATTCTTTTAATTTCTAAGATACTGCTTATACCAACACCCATCAATAATATTCCCCCTGTGGCAGTCAGCTCATTCATCATTGGTAAACTGATAATGGCATCTAGTTTAGCTGCCAACAGGCTAATAATTCCTTGATAAGCAAGTACTGGCAAGGCAGAAAAAGCTACTCCCATTCCAAGTGTCGATGCGAAGGCTATTGAAATAAAGCCATCGAGGACTGATTTTATTGAAAGTGTCAGAAAATCACCCCTCAGCCCATCACTAATCGAGCCAAGTATTGCCATGGGTCCGGTACAAAAAAGCATGGATGCACTGAGAAAGCCGCGTACAAAACGGCTCGACTTTCCTTCAGAACTTCCCTTCACCCGTTTTTCCAGCCAGACCCCCAGCGATTGAAGTCTATCTTCAATCTTCCACCACTCTCCCAACAACGCGCCAATAATTAAAGCACCCAGTACAACGAGAGGGTTTTCGGTTTTTAAAAACATCTGGAAACTAATGGCCGTTGTGAATAAACCCATGCCCGCGATCACGGTATTTTTTATATTATCTGAGAGACGCCTCCCAAAGAGAATCCCAAGTAAGCCACCAATAATAATGGCTGCGACATTGATTAATGTTCCAATCATTCGTGTTGATCAATTGTGGGATTATCAACCTTCATGCGGTATAGCTGGTAGAGATTCCATACCAAATTTATTGGCAGCTCGTAAAGTAACTTCTCGGAGTTCCTTGCGCTGTTCATCGGTTATTTTATTCGGTTGGTAAGTGGGGATTAGTTTTTCTACGCGATCGCGCGCTCTCTCGAAAGTTGATTTCTCTCCACGGCTTTTCCAACCATCAAATGATGCTCGATCGATCACTTCAGAAGGCATGTACTGTTCCTCTCGGAACCATTTACGAGTATGAGCTAATGTCAAGAAATCTCCTTTATGACCGTGTTTCTGCAACAAATCGAGTGCAATTGGATCATCACGCACGATGATTCCTTTTACAAAGCGTTTGACCATACCAATCATTTCAGCATCGATGACTAGTTTTTCATAACTTAAACAGGATTCAAGGTCCATCATCCCACAGCCGGATATGATATTTGCCCCAGAAAGAGCTGCGACGAAATTACTTCCCATTGACTCGAGCCCGCACTGTGCATCTATAATCTTGGCATCACTCATCCCCATATAGGCATGTGTAGGTAGTCCTAAAGCCTTACCGATTTGTACATAAGCGGAACTGATCATCCAGGTTTCGACAGCTCCCATGGGTGTAGATCCTTCCCGCATGTCGAAGATTGCTGGCGAACCTCCCCAAACAATAGGAGCCCCGGCTTTCGCTAATTGGTTGATGACCACTCCGCTTAAAGATTCGGCGGTATGTTGAATAACTGCTCCCGCTAAAGTTACCGGTGCAGTGGCTCCAGCGAGTGGCATGGAAATGAGCTGAGCAGGGATCGAGAAATGAGCGCAATCAATGAGATTTTGGCAAGTGAAATCACTCCATAATAAAGGTGGAGACGGACAAACATCGAATACTGCTGTCGGTTTGTTTGCAAAAGCTTCATCTCCCCCTGAAACAATGGACAGCATCTCTTTCATCGTCCACCAGGTGTCTTTGCGAAAAGCACCTGTGATGATAGGCTTGTTCATATAATTTAGAGCCAGATAGAGACGATATAGATCACCAATTTCTGGAACAACATCTGAGCACACAAAAGATGTGCTTTGAGCATCAATTTGAGGCAAGGTCTCAACGAGTTTTGTAAATTTAATGTAATCGGCCGTTATAGGTAAACGAGGGCGTTCGGTCTGGCTATCGATGATCGTCAAACCACCTGATCCTGGATCAAAGTGGATTTTATCGCCAAAGTAATGCACAGCTGGATTGCCATTCAGATCAAATAATGTAAACTCATGCGGGGCGGTTTCCAGAGCCTGCTGGATAATAATTTCTGGAATATATGCCACCCGAGCATTAAAATCGACCTTGCAATTTGCATGCGCCAACAACTCTAATGCTTCTTGATTGTGAATTCGTATCCCAGGGTTTGCTAAGATCGCAATTGCTTCAGAAATAATTTGCGTAACCAAATCGTCATCGAGCAGTCGTAGCTTTGGAATTAACATAAAGGGCTCCTGTATAATCTATTTGGGATATGGCGCTTATATTGTCGTTGACCTAGATATTCTCAATTATTGACCGAGTAATTGCTTTGCCACCTTGATCGCGCCTATGGCATCTTCGCTATAGCCGTCAGCACCGATTTGTTTAACCCACTCATTGGTCACAGGAGCACCGCCCACCATCACTTTTACCCTGGAGCGTATGCCAATATCGTCAAGAGCTTCTATGACATCTTTTTGACGCACCATTGTGGTTGTAAGTAGTGCACTCATTGCAATAATATCGGCATTCACTTCTCGAGCCGTTTCCACAACTTTCATCACCGGCACATCAACACCCAAGTCAAAAACCTTGAAGCCAGCCGATGATAGCATTGTTCCCACTAAAGTTTTGCCAATTTCATGGATATCGCCCTCAACGGTACAGAGGACTACTTTGCCCAACACCTTTCGCTCGGTACCAAGCCTGGCTAATTCTGGTTCTAATACAGCCACGGCTGCCTTCATTGCTTCTCCGGCCATGACGAGTTCAGGAAGAAAAGCATCTCCATTAGCAAAATCTTCTCCGACTTTATTAACCCCAATTACAAAGCCTTGTGAGATCGCATCTAGTGGATCGATGCCTTGGGCAATTGACTGCTGTGCCAGCTGTAAAGCAACATCACAATCCCCATCAATAATACTTTGAGCCATTTTTTGAAATAGTTGGTCTGACATGCATTCTCCTTATTATTATGTTAATAATTAATCACAATTCTTGAAAGAGTATTTTGAAGGTGAGTCTTCATTGCTTCCTTACATAATGCAGGCTCTCGTTTTCTTAATGAAGAGAGTATATTTTCATGTTGTGAAGAATCTATAATATATGGATCAAAGGATAGTGCTCGCTCAACCATTTCGAGTTGTTGCTGAATAAGCGAACTCAAGATGGTGTTACCAGAAGCGCGGGCGATCGTCATATGAAATTCTTGATTAAGTCGAAAAGCTTCAGGTTTTATGATGCGACTTACCTGGTTACCGGATATTCGTTGTTCTTCCAAGTTATTTTTTTCCAAAGCTTCAATAACCTGATCAGTTATATAATCCACAGCCAAACCGATTGCATCCACTTCTAATATGATGCGGACGTGGAACATTTCCTTAACGTCTCGAATGGATGGTTTAGTAACCATGTATCCGATCCGCGGTAAGGATTCTAAGAACTGCTCATGGGTTAATACAACCAAAGCTTCTCGTGTAGGAGTTTTACTTGTTCCAAACCGTAAGCATAATTCATCGATGTTAATAATATCGCCAGGTTTTAAATCGCCAGAAATGATAACCTGGCGTATTTTCTGGTACGCAAGATTTGATTGAGTAGGTAAATTTTTCATGTAGTTTAGTTGATATTAATACTGAATAAGGATATAATCAGCAGATACATAATATATTATAAGCATATTATGGGATATGTCAATAACTTCAAACGCCCCGTTTGGTAATGGGAAAAAGGGGACACAAAAGATAACGCTCCTCCATTACCATGGGTATTATTCATGTAGATGAAAGGATTATGGAGTCATCTATGGTTAACAATAAAACTGTCTATCCCTACATCCCTAACTCAGAACCAAAAACTAAAGCCCAAATGCTCAAGGATGTTAACGCATCCAGTGTCGATGAATTTTATAGCGACATACCTGATGAGCTACGCTTCAAGGGGCAGATGAATTTACCTGCACCTTTCACCTCCGAGTACGGCCTCAGGCGTCATATAGAAAAAATTGTGGGGCAGAATAAGACCACAAAGGAGTTTCTTAATTTCTTAGGCGCGGGCTGCTACCAGCACTATGTTCCAGCAGTATGCGATGAAATAAACTCGCGCGGTGAGTTCCTCACTGCTTATGCGGGCGAGCCATATGATGATCACGGTCGCTTTCAATCACTTTTTGAATATACCAGTATGATGGCTGAACTACTTGATATGGACGTAGTCAATGTTCCTACCTATGATGGATTTCAAGCAGCTGCTACTGCATTAAGAATGGCTTGCCGTATTACTAACAGAAAAAAAGTCTTGTTACCTGAAACACTGGGCCGAGATCTATTATCAAAAATTTGTGATTATTTAAAATATGATATTGAAATTATCATACTAAAACACAACACGTTGACAGGTGGGATTGATCATAATCATCTGGAAGAATTGATCTCCAATGATATAGCTGCTGTTTTCTTTGAAAATCCATCCTATCTCGGTTTTTTGGAATTAAATGGATTAGAAATCGCTGAAATAACCCATAAGTATGGCGCAATTTGCATCGTAAGTGTGGATCCAATCTCTCTGGGAGTGATAAATCCCCCAGTCCGATACGGGGCTGATATCGTCGTCGGTGATATTCAACCGCTGGGGATGCATATGTTGTTTGGTGGTGGTCAAGCAGGTTTTATTGCCAGTCGAGATGAAGAAAAATATGTAATGCAATACCCCTCACGCCTGTTTGGTATCGTTCCGACTAGAGTAAAAGGAGAATACGGATTTGGTGATGTGGCTTATGACCGTACATCATTTGCGAAGCGTGAGGAAGGGAATGAATGGGTTGGGACAGCCTCGGCGTTATGGGGAATCACTGCAGGAGTTTACCTGGCATTAATGGGTCCCCAAGGTATGAAAGAGGTTGGAGAGGGAATCTTGTATCGTTCACAGTATGCGAAGCAGGAAATGAGTAAACTTGCTAATGTGAGCACCGATATGTTTCATGCACCCCACTTCAAAGAGTTCATCGTCAATTTTGATGAGACGGGAAAGACAGTTGCATGGGTTAATCATGCCTTATTAGAAAGAAAAATATTTGGTGGGAAAGATTTGAGCCACGATTTTCCCTGGTTAGGTGAAAGTGCATTGTATTGCATCACTGAAGTGCATACCAAGGAAGATATCGACCAGCTAATCTCTACATTGAAGGAGGTGTTGGCATGAATAACATCACCGTTGAGCGATTTACCGATGGAAAACCAAATCTCCGCCGATTTCACCAGGCACGTTGGGACGAACCAATCATTTTTGAGTTAGGCCAACCTGGTCAACGAGGCATCTTAGTTCCTGATGTGGATGAAGAACTAAAGTCTCAAGTGGGGAACCCATTCAAAGGGATACCTGATACACTCCTTCGGAAGAATCCGCCTGAATTACCAGAAATGTCCCAACCAGCCGTGCTAAGACATTATGTCCATTTATCTCAAGAGACATTAGGCGTGGATTGCAACATTGATGTTGGACAGGGCACCTGCACGATGAAATATAGCCCGAAGATAAATGATCAACTGGCACGGATGGCTGAAGTTACTGAATTACATCCATTACAAGATGAATCGACAGTCCAGGGTATCCTCGAAATCTTTTGGCGCTTTGAGCAAATTTTGAAAGAAATATCAGGATTAGACCGGTTTACGCTGCAACCTGGTGCAGGCTCCGCTGCAATCTATACCAACGCAAGTATTATCCGAGCATATCACGCTTCAAGGGGTGAAATAGACCAACGAGATGAAATCATAACGACAATTTTCTCTCACCCATCAGATGCTGCATGTGCGAAAGTGGCAGGATTCAAGGTGATCACCCTCTATCCAGATGAAGATGGCTATCCTGACTTAGATGGTTTGAAGGCTGCCATTTCCGAGCGAACTGCAGGACTCCTGATCACTAATCCTGAAGATACTGGCATCTACAATCCGAAAATAGCTGAGTTTACCAACCTCATCCATACCGCTGGAGGATTATGCTCTTACGATCAGGCGAATGCGAATGGCATCCTTGGTATCACACGTGCCCGTGAAGCAGGATTCGATCTATGTCATTTCAACCTGCATAAAACATTCTCTACACCTCACGGATGCGGGGGGCCAGCTGTTGGAGCAACGGGTGTAACGACAGAATTGGCTCCATTTTTACCCATCCCATTGGTAGATTTTGATGGCAAGATTTTTTTTCTCAATTATGACCTTCCAAATAGTATCGGCAAAATTCGTCCTTTTTACGGAGTAGCGCAGGCAGTTCTCAAAGCATATGCCTGGGTGATGGCTTTGGGGGCGGAAGGTTTACGTGAAGTAGCCGAAATTGCCGTCCTAAACAACAATTATCTCCTCCATAAAATCCTATCCATCCGTGGAGTTAGTGCACCTTATGCAAAAGGAAAACGAAGAATAGAACAGGTCCGCTACTCTTGGGAAAAGCTTTATGAAGAGACCGGCGTTCATTCAGACGAGCTAGGAATTCGTGCAGCTGATTTTGGCGTCCATTACTGGACCAGCCACCATCCATATGTGGTCCCAGAACCATGTACATTGGAGCCCACAGAGTCATATTCGAAAGAAGAATTAGATGAATATGCAGCCATCATAGAAAGTGTAGCGAATGAGGCATATGAAAATCCCGATTTGGTAAAAAATGCTCCATACAACAGCACTGTCCACACGATTAATCACCATCCACTAGACGATCCACAAGAATGGTGTATAACCTGGAGAGCATACAAGCGGAAAACACAGCAAGTGACTGTATAGGAATAAATGAAACAGATCGGTCTAGTTGTAAACCCTATTGCAGGATTAGGTGGACGCGTCGGTTTGAAGGGAAGTGACGGCGCAAATATTCAGCAAAGAGCTTTTGAACTCGGTGCTATTCCACACGCTACTGATAGAGCAGTAGAAGCCTTAAAGTATCTTCTATCCATGAAGAATGATCTCGATATCTTGACCTATCCTGGAAGTATGGGTGAAATTGCCGCAAAACAAGCAGGATTTTCACCATTTGTAATGGGGCAATCCATATATGAACATACCACAGCAGAGGACACGAAGCGAGCAGTGAAAGAATTAATGAATAAGGATTTGTCACTCCTTATGTTTGCTGGAGGTGACGGAACAGCAAGGGATATATATTCAGCCGGAGGATCAAAAATCCCTACAGTTGGTGTTCCTGCCGGAGTAAAAATCCATTCAGCAGTATATGCTATTCATCCTCGAGCAGCTGGAGAATTGGCGTTGGCTTACTTGCATGGAGAGACGGTATTAAACAATGCTGAAGTAATGGATATTGATGAAGAAGAGTTCCGGCAAGGACGTGTATCGGCGAAACTTTACGGATTTCTTAAGGTGCCTTATTTACGGAGATTTGTGCAAGGAGCTAAGTCAGCGAGCCCAAAATCATTGTCTTCTACATTAGAAGGAATTGCCAAAGATTTGTTTGAGCGGATGTGCCCAGATACGATGTATATTATTGGTCCCGGTTCAAGCACACAAGTAATTACCGAACATATGGGTATGAAAAAAAACCTTCTTGGAGTAGATGCATATCTTAACGGAATAATGATTGCCTCCGATACTAATGAATCAATCTTACTAGAGCTTCTAATAAACTATCCAGCAGCCGAGATAATTGTCACACCAATCGGCGGACAGGGTTGTATCTTTGGACGTGGAAACCAGCAAATAAGCCCTGCGGTGATCTGCAAGGTTGGGGAGACGCATTTCCATATCGTTAGCACTCCGGAAAAATTACAAGCACTGAAAGGCCGACCATTATGGGTTGATACCGGAGACTACGCACTAGATAAAGCACTATGTGGATATTATCCAATCATTACAGGATATAAAGAATATGTGATATATAAAGTTAAATCGTAAATGTATTATTTTCGATGCACATAAAGGTCGTATTCACACTGAGTTTTTACGGCTATTCATTATTTGATTGGTAACAATACCTAACTGATCAGGCAAGTCGGTATCGTCATGCTCCGGCAACCCCTAAACCTCTACCCTGCTCAAAAAAACATAGTACGCTACTCATCCCTCAGGTTTATTAATGCTATCGGTTTGGTTCTTAAGGAACGAAATGAGGGACATTGATTAAAGCGGATTTTATTTCTGTGATGTAATTATGGGTCACATTATTGGGGACAAATATCCCTCCTTCAATGGGATAGCTGCCCTCTCCTCCGCGTGACACGTGTCTCTCGCTTTCCCATCCCAATTCTTCTAAAATCAACATACACGAACCACACGATCTTTATCCACCAAGGAGTATTACAGCGTGGCAGGGAACAACCTGACCTGGATCAAAGGCGTGGTTGGGGCGGGAGCGGTCAATGGGGTGTGCGTGTGCGTCTATGACCCGCTGGCCGAGCTGGTGTAAGGACAAGGGCGCATCTGCAGCCGGCTGGGGGTGTTCGGCCACATCCAGCAGTGCAGACGCTTTTAAACCTCAAAGAAAGCTGGCAAGAGGCAACACTGGAGGAACAGCGCGAATTAGTACAGATAATGTTACAGGAAGTCGCTTGCTCAATCCAGGATCAGCAGATCACCTGGGTCAAGCCACAGTCATGGTTTGAAATCCTCTTCAAGTTGGTAAATGATCTACAGCCAGATGAAAAAGGCCGTTTCTTCCTTAATTAACCAATCTAAATATGGAATAGATGGGGATAGAAGACTAGGATTTCATTGACATGCCTGACAATCGCTTGACCTGCCATTCACAGGAATGTACAATGCAAGCAAGAGATACAAAGCGAAATCGCCCAGTTGGACCTGAGCGAAATCATTTGCAGACACTCTGAACCTTATCAACCGTTATATCCAAGTTGATTGATAGCCAGTAGCAACGAAAAAATTTTACGCAAGGCGGGGAGGGCGGGATTCGAACCCGCGGCGGAGGTTAATGCCCCCGCACTCACTTAGCAGGCGAGCCCAATCAGCCTCTCTGGCACCTCCCCGTAGGCGGAGGGAGAGGGATTCGAACCCACGATGGATTTCTCCATACCTGTTTTCAAGACAGGCGCCTTAAGCCTCTCGGCCATCCCTCCAATTAGAGGGAAAATCCCTCTCAAGCGGACGGAATTCTACCATATCCAGGGGCTGGACGCAACGTTTTGAGCCTTTGGGTGGTCACATGCTCCTCCAGGATAGTAATACTTCCCTATCCTTTCACTTATCTTTTTATTACCCACTGCTGAAATTGAGCTCAAACTCGTGCTATACTTGCCGAATGTCGCGCTTTGCCAAGTCAACCCTGATCGTGGCGGTTTTCTTCGGGTTGGAGAAGGTGCTGGGATTTGTACGCCAGATCATCATTGCGCGGCAGTTCGGGCTCTCACCCGAATTGGACGCTTTCAACGCCGCCAACAACCTGCCAGACTTGTTATTTGCCCTCATCTCCGGTGGTGCGCTGGCCATCGCCTTTATCCCGGTGTTAACTGAAACTCTACAAAAACAAGATCGGCAAGCCGCCTGGGATCTGTTTTCGCGCATCGCCAATCTAATGTTTTTGATCACTGCCAGCATCGCATTACTCCTTGCTGTTCTTGCCGGTTTTCTCGTTCACCAGGTGATCACACCAGGGTTTTCCGCTGATCAACAGCAGCTTGTGACGAACATCATGCGGCTCGACCTGATCGCTACCATCATTTTCTCACTCAGCGGTTTGGTCATTGCCGGATTGCAGGCTAACCAGCACTTCCTGTTGCCAGCCATGGCACCCAGCATGTACGACTTGGGGATGCTGTTTGGGGTGATCATCCTGGCACCTGAGACGGGTTATCACATAGGGCCGCTTACCCTGCCAGCTTTTGGGATTGGGATTTATGGTCTGGTCTATGGCAGCATCATTGGGGCGGCGTTGTTCCTGTTGATCCAGCTGCCAGGGTTGGTGATGTATAAGTTCCGTTGGACACCCGCGATTAACCTGCATCACCCTGGCGTGCGCAAGGTTCTGGCTCTCATGGGACCCCGCGTCCTCACGGTCTTGTTCATCCAATTGGTCTTTATTGCCACCGATAACATTGCTTCCTGGCTGGTGCCGGGGTCAGTTTCCGCCCTGGTATATGGCTGGCTGTTCATGCAGGTGCCAGAAACCTTGGTGGGTACTGCCATCGGCACGGTGCTCTTGCCTACCATCTCGGAGCAGGTGGCGCGTGAGCAGGTGGATGCCTTTCGTCAATCCTTGAACCGGGCGATGCGCATCATCCTGGCGCTCACCATCCCGGGGGCTGTCCTGGTAGCAGTGGGCATCCGCCCATTGGTGGGCATCCTTGGTTTCGATGCCGCTGGTACCGACCTGGTCGTCTGGGTCACGCGGGGATTCTTGGTCGGTCTGATAGGCCATTCTCTGATCGAAGTTGCCTCACGCGCCTTCTACGCCCAACAAAATGCCCTCATCCCTCTGGGGGCGTCCTTTTTGGCTACCGTCACTTTTGTGCTGTTGGCAATCGGGTTAGGCTATTCCCTGGGTGCAGCTGGGATTGCCCTCGCTAACGGTTTGGCTTATACCGGTGAAGCCGCGTTATTATGGTACTTGCTTAACCGGCGTTTTGCTGGTGTGGTGGCAGTCCGCAAAACCCTGGTACGGGCAATCCCGGTTGCCCTATTGTGTGGGTTGGTGGTGTATGGTCTTTTGCAACTATCTATGCCAGTTTCTGGATTATTACTGGGGGTTATGGCGTTGGGGGTGGGTGGATTACTGGTGCTGCCGTTTATCTTACCTGAACTTAGATTGTTGGTAAAAATGTAGAGCAGAATACAATATCCGATAGGGACGGCATTTGTTTCGGCAACTAAGCCTTGTTCGATGACTGGCAGCACCGTCTGTCGGGACTGCCCCAGTCTGGATGCCATGGGTACCCTTAGCGTTGAGCTGGTGGTAAAGGTTAATTTCAATGCTGCCGGTACCATCACCTATGCAGATTATGCCGTGCACAGTGACCAGGTGGGATCAGTTAGTGGGCTTCCAGTGAGCATGCCTTTGAGACTAGTGCGCTTCTTGCCTGTAACGGAAAAGAACCCAACATATTGCCTTCATGGGTGGGTAATGCTGCTAGCGGTAGTTCTCGTATATCGCCAAGACTTTATCCGCGTAGCTGTAGCCTACATCCATCGGTCCGTAAGCCTTCAGGGCTTCTTGCAAGCTCCCCAGCCTGGCGATTAAACCGGCCAGCATACGGGTGCCGTATTCAATATTAAAACTGGGATCCTTCAGCTCCTCGATAGCCGGGCGACTGGCGAAACATGGACCGTTGATGCATTCGAATGATGCTGCGATACCATCACGCGGCATCACTTGCATTAATCCTACTGCGCCACTGGATGAAAAGGCTGTCGCGTCACCCCCACTCTCCTGCAGGATGACTGCTGCGATTAAATTGGGGGGCAGTTCAGCTTGTGTGGCTAACGTCGTGATGATGTCGCACCACTGCAATATCCCCTGTGGGTAGCTAATATTCACGTCGCAATTTTCCATTGGGGCAGGTTGTTCATTAGGAGTAGCTGTTTGCTCATTTGTGGATGCTGAGGATGCCGCATAAGCCACCTCAGCCGAAGGAAGGATCTCAATGTGTGCGGCAAGGAACCAGCCCAGCAATGCCACCACCAGGCTGCCGAAAATGGTGCCCCGAATGACTAAAGATGGTCCGTTTCTCATATGCCCTCCTGTCCATGGTCTCAATAATCCTAGTTTAGCACAAATGTTCTAATTAATCAAGAGCTGCTGGATATTAAATCGGAAATTGCCTCTTGACAAACTAGAACAATTGTTCTATATTATATATAAGTATGGATTACCTGGCGATCAATCTCAATCAGAAGATGGGTCATTAGAGACCAATGGAGGTTTATATGAACAGAAATGGAAATACTGCCCGTAGAGAACACAATATAAGCCGTGTCATGCACACCATTAAGCCTTCACGCGGCTTGTTGTTCGGAGTCCTGATCCTGGGAGCATTACTTGCATTCGAGATCTTCAATTACAGCACCACTGACTATGCTCTGACCGATCTGATGGGGAACCTGCGTTTTGCTGATGTCCGCTGGGCGACGATCCTGGCGATTGCCTTCTGTGGTATCGATTTTGCCGGGATTGCCCGCCTGTTCACCCCCGAGCAAGGTGTCGGTGAGCCGAAAGAGGTTTGGTACCTGTTCGGTGCCTGGTTGCTGGCTGCTACAATGAATGCCATGCTCACCTGGTGGGGCGTGGCGATTGCCATCTTGTCACACACTTCGTTGGGCGGGTCTGTGATCTCTCCCGAGACGATGGTCAAAGCGGTGCCAGTGTTTGTAGCCATCATGGTGTGGGTGATCCGCGTGCTCATCATCGGTTCCTTCTCGTTAGCTGGGAACCGACTTTTCAGCCAGTCGGAGACGCCCCTCCAACCACGTCAGGCACCCCGCTTGAGCCAGGCTCAGCCACTTGTTCCCTCAAACGCAATGTCCACTCAGTCAGCTCCATTCCGACCCATACCGAAAGCTGACCCAAAACCGGCTCACCCTGGTTATGCCCGCTCTGAGCCAACTTACCATCCCCTATCCATGAGCGGCTCCAATCACAATCCACCCCAAGTCAGGAAGTAGCATATATCTGGAAGCGCAAGAAGAGGGTTTCGGTGGCGGTTCTATCCCGAAACCCTCTTTTCCCGTTAAAAGGATGCCGGACGTGGGGGGGACACGTCCGGCAATCTAAGG